>NZ_JBTOLW010000020.1:0-72368 GCF_054552115.1 Pseudohaliea sp.
CACCCGGTAGCCCGTCCAGCCGCCCAGCTTACCCACCGTCTTGCGATCAAACATTGCCGTGCCCCATTCCCATGCGGTCTCGGGCACAATACGGCGGGTGAGGTCAGGGGCTCAACGTCCCCGGAAACCTTCGAAGAACCCAAAAAAAGGGGCTACATCGCTGTAACCCCCTGTCTCCTATAGGAATTTGGCTCCGCCTGCTGGGCTCGAACCAGCGACCCACTGATTAACAGTCAGTTGCTCTACCAACTGAGCTAAGGCGGAGTAGTCTCGCCCGGGGCGAGAGGCGCGCATATTACTGGCGGAGGCGGCGGCGGTCAACACCGGGCCCGGCCCCACCGGGCCCGGCCCCGCCAGCCCGGGGTTTGACGGCTGCGGGAGGGCCGGGGGGCGCCACCCCTTAGCGAGGCCGCCATGAGTTCGTCATAATGGCGGGCTAGCCTCGCTTAACGGAGTCCGCCCGTGTCCACCGGCAAACCCTTCCGGGTCGCCTCGAAATTCCAGCCCGCCGGTGACCAGCCGGCCGCCATCGACGCCCTGGTGAAGGGTATCGAGGCGGGGCTGGCGTCGCAGACGCTGCTCGGCGTCACCGGCTCCGGCAAGACCTTCACCATGGCCCACGTGGTGGAACGCCTGCAGCGGCCCACGATCGTCATGGCGCACAACAAGACGCTGGCGGCGCAGCTCTACGGCGAGTTCCGCGAGTTCCTGCCGGACAACGCCGTGGAGTATTTCGTTTCCTACTACGATTACTACCAGCCGGAGGCCTACGTCCCGTCCTCGGATACCTTCATCGAGAAGGACGCCTCCATCAACGACCACATCGAGCAGATGCGCCTCTCGGCCACCAAGGCGCTCCTTGAGCGGCGGGACTGCCTCGTGGTGGCGACGGTCTCCGCCATCTATGGCCTCGGCGATCCGCAGTCCTACTTCCGCATGGTCATGCACCTGTCCCGCGGCGAGATGGTGGACCAGCGCGAGATCCTGCGGCAGCTGGCCGAGCTGCAGTACACCCGCAACGACGTCGATTTTTCCCGCGGTACCTACCGGGTGCGCGGCGACGTGATCGACATCTTCCCCGCCGATGCCGAGTCCGAGGCGGTGCGCCTGGAGCTCTTCGACGAGGAGATCGAGAACATCGTCACCTTCGACCCGCTCACCGGGGCCATCGGCGACCGGCTGCCGCGGGTCACCATCTTCCCTAAGACCCACTACGTCACCTCCCGGGACGTGATGCTCAGGGCCATCGACCAGATCGAGGAGGAGCTCGAGGAGCGGGTGGCCCAGCTGAAGGGTGCCGAGAAGCTGGTCGAGGCGCAGCGCCTGCAGCAGCGCACCCGCTACGACATCGAGATGATCCGCGAGCTCGGCTACTGCCAGGGCGTGGAGAACTACTCCCGCTATCTCTCCGGCCGCGCCCCGGGCGAGCCGCCGCCGACGCTCTTCGAGTACCTGCCGGACGACGCGCTCTGCATCATCGACGAGTCCCATGCCACCATTCCCCAGATCGGGGCGATGTACAAGGGCGACCGCTCGCGCAAGGAGACACTGGTGGAGTACGGCTTCCGGCTGCCGTCGGCGCTGGATAACCGGCCCCTGCGCTTCGAGGAATGGGAGCAGCTGCTGCCCCAGGCCGTGTTCGTCTCCGCCACGCCGGGGCCTTACGAGGAGGAGCATGCCGGGCAGGTGGTGGAGCAGGTGGTGCGTCCCACGGGCCTGGTTGACCCGGCGGTGGAGGTGCGCCCCGCGAGCACCCAGGTGGACGACCTCCTCGGCGAGATCCGCACGGTCATCGACACGGGGCAGCGGGTACTGGTCACCACGCTGACCAAGCGCATGGCCGAGGACCTCACCGAGTACCTCGCCGAGCACGACATTCGCGTGCGCTACCTGCACTCGGACATCGACACGGTGGAGCGGGTGGAGATCATCCGCGACCTGCGCCTCGGCAAGTTCGACGTGCTCGTGGGCATCAACCTGCTCCGCGAGGGCCTGGATATGCCCGAGGTGGCGCTGGTCGCCATCCTCGACGCCGACAAGGAAGGCTTCCTGCGCTCGGACCGCTCTCTGATCCAGACCATCGGCCGCGCCGCCCGCAACCTGCAGGGCCGGGCGATCCTCTATGCCGACAACGTCACCGGCTCCATGCAGCGCGCCATGGACGAGACGGCGCGCCGGCGCGAGAAGCAGATCGCGTTCAACGAGGAACACCACATCACGCCGAAGGGGGTGGAGAAGTCCGTCGCCGACATCATGGAAGGTGCCCGGCGTATGCCCACCAAGGCGCGGGCGAAGGGGCGCAAGGTGGCCGAGGACAGCCTCAGCTACAGCGCCGACCTCAAGAACCTGTCACCAGCGGCCCTGGCCCGCAAGCTCGAGACCCTGGAAAAGCAGATGCACGAGCACGCGAAGAACCTCGAGTTCGAGGAGGCCGCGGCGCTGCGCGACCAGGTCGCGGAGCTCAAGCAGTTGGCGTTCCTGAACTGACTGCTGCCCGCGGCAGCCACAGGCTGAAAACTGCACCATCCCCCCCGGGACGGTTTTCCGCTGTCGCCCTGCCGCCGAGGCGCCGGGCGATGAGCTGCACCACGTGCAGCCCCAGGCCGAGGTGGGGGGAGTCGCCGCGTTCGACGCGCAGTGACACCATGGGCTCGAAGAGCTGTCCGCGCAGTGTGTCCGGAAGGCCTGGGCCCGGGTTCTCCACGGCTACCTCCCAGCCATCTGCTGCCGGGCGCAGCAGCACGGTGACCTCGCTGCCCGCGGGTGCAAAGGAGGCCGCGTTGTCCACCAGCTTGTCGAGAGCCTGCACCAGCAGCTCGGCGCTGCCCTGGACCGTGGCACGTTCCGTGCCCGCCGCGGCCGAGAAGCGCACGCGATGGGCCGCGTAGCTGTCGTCGTAGGCCGCGACCACTTCCGCCAGCAACGGCCGCAGCGCCACCGGCCCCAGCTCCGCCGCGCGGATGCTGTCCTCCAGCCGCGACGCCTCGCTCATGGCCGCCAGGATGCGGCCGAGGCGGCCCAGCCCGTCCCGGGCGCGCTGCAGGTAGGTGGCGCGGTCTGCCGGTGAGAGGTTCCCGTCTTCGAGGTTGTCGAGGGAGGACTGGATCACGGCGATCGGCGTGCGCAGCTCGTGGCCGAGCTGCCGGGCGAGGTGCCTGAGGTAATCGTTGTAGCCCGCGATGGCCTCGAGCAGGTCCGCGAAGCGGCGGGAGAGGTCGCCGATCTCGTCGCGGGCATCGCTGCGCGGGAAGCTCCCGGCCACCGCGCCGTCCTCGCTGACCACCGCCGCGGTCGCACGCCCGAGGCGGCCGATGCGCCAGCCGAGGAGGCTCGCATAGCCGAGGAGCACGATGACAGCCAGCAGCATCACGGCGAGGCTGAGCGCCAGCACACGCCCGGTGGCTTCATCGGCGAGGGCGAGGTATTGCTCGCTGTCCTGGCTGACGCGGACGGCGCCGATCACGCTGCCCCCGGCAAGCACCGGTGCCGCGGCGGCGACGCGGGTCCCGCGGCCCTCGCCGCGGTACCAGGCGGTGGCGGGCTCCCCGGCGAGGGCCCGCTCCGCTTCCGCGGCCGGCAGCCGACCGTCGCCGGCGCGGGGTGCCGGTGGCAGGGGCCGGTCGCGCAGGATGCTCCGGTACAGCGCGCGCAGGGCCCAGAAGGTGTCCTCCTCGCCGCTGCCCCGGGCGGGGCCGCCGGCGGCGGCACCGGCGACGTAGCCCTGGCTGTCCAGTGCCTGCAGTCGTGTGCCCGGGTCCGCGAAGCGCGCCAGGTGCGCATCCAGCGCCGCGGCCCGGCGCACGACGACCGGCGCGGGCCCGCCATCGAGGTTGCCGAGCGCCGCCCGGTCCCGGTCGCCGGCGGCATCGACCACCTCGAAGGCGAGGCGGCCGTCGAGCAGCGTCAGCGGCAGGTCCAGCTCCAGGCTGTAGCCGCCAGCGCCGTCCTGCCAGCTGCCGCGGATGCGCCGCGCATCGAGGAGCGAGAGGCTGCTGTTGCGTGGCCGCCCGCGCACGCGGCCCGGGGCCGCCGTGGCGACCAGGGCCTCGCGCCAGCCGTCGGCGCCGAAGCGCAGGCGCACGCGGTCGCCGTTCTCCCCGGCGCGCAGCGGGTCGCTGTAGCGAGGAGTCGGGTCACGGACCTCGAGCAGGAGGTAGAGGCGCGCGCCGTGCTCGCGCAGGGCGTAGCGCACGGCGAAGCCGTCGCCGCTGTCCAGTGCCTGCCGCGTCGTGCCGGCCCAGTCGTCCGCATAGCCGTCGATAATCACCGGCGCCCCCGGGGCGGCGTAGAGGCTGTTCGCGCCTGCCGGGGCGCGCTCTGTGAGCGGCGCTGGCGCAAAGCGCTGCGGCTGGTCGTGGAGCGAGGCGGCGATGGCGCGGGCGCTGGCCGCCACGGCGCGGGCCTGGCCGCTGCGCAGGGCGCCTTCCATCTCGCGCACGAACTGGCAGCCGGCCCAGGGCAGGGCGAGGAGCAGCAGGGAGACAGCCAGCAGCTGCCGGCGGAGGTTCACGCGTCCTGCCAGCGGTAGCCCATGCCGTAGGCCGTCTCGATGGCGGCAAAGTCCTCGTCGATGCCCTGGAACTTGCGGCGGATCCGCTTGATGTGCGAGGTCACCGTGTTGTCGTCGAGCACCACGTTGGCGGCGTCCATGAGCTGCTGGCGGTTCTTCACGTGGCCCGGGTGGCGGGCGAGGGCGTGGACGATCCAGAACTCGGTCACCGTGAGGTCCACCCGCGCCTGGGCCCAGTGCGCGGTCATGCGCTCCACGTTGAGAGCCAGGGGGCCCCGCTCGAGCACGTCCTCATGGGCCACCGGCGCGCGCAGGGCCTGCACCCGGCGCAGCAGGGCGTGGATGCGGGCGAGCATGTGGCCCTGGCTGATGTCCTTGGTGAGGTAGTCATCGGCGCCGAGACGCAGCCCGGAGACGATGTCCAGCTCCGAATCGCGCGCCGTGAGGAAGACGATGGGCAGTTCCTGACTGCGGGCGCGCAGCTCGCGGCAGAGTTCGAAGCCGCCTTCCACGTCGTCGCCGAGGCCCACGTCGATGATGGCGAGGTCAGGCAGCTGGTCGGCGAGCGCCGTGCTGGCGCTCGGCCGGTCCCGGTAGATGCTGACCCGGAAGCCCTGGCGGGCGAGGGCCTCGCTGTAGTTGGCCGCGATGGCGGCCTCGTCCTCGACGATGGCGATGTGCTGGCGCATGGCGCTCTGCCTTGCCTGGATTGAGCGCAGCATTCCAGAAAGCCCGCCCCCCCTCAAGCGGCTGCCAGAATTCGCCACAATTGATCAGCGGGGCGCCACGGGGAGGGCGGCCGCCTGCCACTGCGGGGCGGTGTACTGGCGGAAACACCCAAGGAGACCCGCCATGGCATCGCCCGCTCCCTTCCCCTGCTCCGTCGCCGATGCGGCGCTGCGCTGGCTTGCCCGCGCGGTGCTGGTGATTCTCTGCCTGCTGCTGTTGGACACGGCACCGGCGCGCGCCGAGGGCCCCACGCTCGCGCTGGTCGACGACGCCGGCAAGGCGAGCCTGTCGCTGCGCCAGGCGAGCCACCTGTCGCTCGAGATCCACGGCCTGCTGGCGGTGGCGGTGCTCGAGCAGTCCTTCGAGAACCGCGCGGCCGGCTGGCGCCACGGCGTGTACAGCTTTCCGCTGCCGGAGCAGGCCGCGGTGCGGCGCCTCGACTTCGTGCTTGGCGAGCGGTTGATCCGCGGCCGGGTCCGCGAGCGGGAGGAGGCGGCGAAGGTCTTTGCGGCGGCGCAGCGCGAGGGCAAGCAGGCCGCGCTCGTCGAGCAGCAGCGGCCGAACCTGTTCACCAGCCGCCTCGCCAACATCCCGCCGGGGGAGACGGTGCGGGTGCGCCTGGAACTCGTGCTGCCCGTCGCCTACGAGGACGGTGTGTTCTCCCTGCGTTTCCCGAGCACCGTGACGCCGCGCTACATAGCCGGCCAGGCCCTGGCGGGCGAGCCCGGTACGCCCGTTGAAAGCTGGAGCCGGCCCTCGGACCAGGTGCCGGATGCTCACCGCATCACGCCCTTCCAGCACGCCGTCGAGGGCAGCGATGCGGCGCCGCTCAACCCCCTGCGCCTCGAGCTGGTGCTCGACGCCGGTGTGCCTCTCGCGTCCGTAGACGCGCTCTACCACGATCTCAGCCTCGAGCGGGACGCCGCTCGCTACCGCGCCCGGCTGCGCCGCGGCGTGACGGAGATGGACCGGGACCTGGTCCTGCGCTGGCGCCCGGTGCGCGGCGCGGCGCCGGCGGCGGCGCTCTACACCGAAACGGTCGACGGGCAGCACTACGCCTACCTGATGCTCCTGCCGCCGCGCCCGGGCGGTGAGCCGCCGGGACCGCGCGAGCTGGTGCTGGTGGTGGACCGCTCGGGCTCCATGGGCGGGACACCCATCGAGCAGGCGCGCGCCAGCGTGCGCGCGGCCCTGGCCGCGCTGCGGCCCGAAGACCATTTCAACGTCATCGCTTTCGACGACAAGGTCGACGCCCTCTACCCGGCGAGTCGCCCCGCCTCGCCGGAGGCGCTCGCCACCGCGCGCCGTTTCGTCGGCCGGCTGGATGCCCGCGGCGGCACGGAAATGCGCCCGGCGCTGGACCTGGCGCTGCCGGCAGTGGAGCAGGGCGCGGGGCGATTGCGGCAGGTCGTGTTCATCACTGATGGCGCGGTGGGCAACGAGCGCGCGCTCTTTGCCCGCATTCGCGAGCGCCTGGGGCGGGCCCGGCTGTTCACCGTCGGTATCGGCGCGGCCCCGAACAGCTGGTTCATGCGCCGCGCCGCTGAGGCGGGCCGCGGTAGCTTTGTGCACGTCGGCCGGCGTGAAGAGGCCGGGCCGGCCATGGATGCGCTGCTGGCGCGGCTGGCCAGCCCTGTCCTCACCGACATCAATGTGCGCTGGCCGGTCGGCGTCGAGGCGGTACCGGCGATCGTTCCCGATCTCTACGCCGGCCAGCCGGTGCTGCAGGCCGTGGCCCTCGACGCACCGCTGGCGGGGGCGGTGGCACTGACCGGCCGCCGGGGTGGGCAGCCCTGGGCGCAGACGCTGCGGGCGGATGCGGCGAGCGGCAACGCTTCCGGGGTGGGCACGCTCTGGGCCCGGGGCCGCGTGCAGGCGCTGCTGGATACGCTCGAGGTCGGGGCCGACCGGGCGCAGGTGCGCGCCGAGGTGCTGCCCCTCGCCCTGGCCCACCAGCTGCTTACGCCCTTCACCAGCTTCATTGCCGTCGAGGAGCGGCGCGCGCGGCCTGAGGGAGCAAAAGCCGATGACAGCCCGGTGCCGAACACCCGCCCCGCGGGCCAGGCGCCGCAGCCGTTCGCCTTCCCGGCGACGGCGACCACGGCGCGGGCGCGGGCCTGGGCGGGGTTGCTGCTGCTTTTCACCGGCGTGATCGTGGTCGCCCTGCGCCAGGAGGACCGTGCCGGGGAGGGCGCACCGCTGCGGGGCGGTCGGGGATGAAGCGGGCCCGAGTGCTGCTGGCGGCCGGCGCGCTGGCCGCGTCGGCCTGGCTGCTCGGCGGTGCGGCCGCGATCCACGGCAAGGCGGTGCTGGCGCAGTGGCTGATCGCCCGGGCCTGGGCGCAGGAGGTCGCGCAGGAGCCGGCCCGCCCCTGGCCCTGGGCCGACACCTGGCCCGTGGCCCGGCTATCGGTGCCTTCGCTGGGCAAGACGCAGTACGTCCTGCACGGCACCAGCGGCCAGGCCCTGGCCTTCGGTCCGGGGCTCGATCCGGCCGGCGCCGCGCCGGGGGAGCCCGGTGTCGTCCTCCTCGCCGGCCATCGCGACACCCACTTCGCCTGGCTGGCGGCCATCGCCCCGGGTGATCGCCTTCAGCTCACGGACCGGGCCGGCACGACCCGGCACTACGCGGTCGTCAGCCAGCGCGTCTTCGACAGCCGCGCCGGGCCGCTGCGAGCCGGGCTGGCGGATGGCCTGGTGCTGGTGACCTGCTTTCCGTTCGACGCGGTCGTAGCGGGCGGGCCGCTGCGTTACGTGGTGGAGGCGGCCGCGGTCATAGGCGGCGCGCAATAACCGGCTGCGATGCAGTGGCCTCGTCAGGCCTCAAGGACTATCTGCCTGATCGCCTCGATCGCCGCTTCGCTACTCTGACGCTCGCACTCGAGGTCGTAATGGGTCTGCAGGTTCATCCAGAACTCCGGGGAGTTCCCGAACAGTTTCGCAAGGCGTAGCGCCGTACCGGGTGTGATGTTCCTTTGCTCGCGTGCGATGTCCTGGATACGGTTCGGCGGCACGTCGATCGCCCTGGCGACGCGGTAGGCAGTCAGGCCAAGGGGTGCCATGAACTCCTCGCGCAGCACTTCACCCGGATGCATTGGGTTCAGCGTCAGGCTGCTCATCGTGCTCTTCCTCAATGGTAGTCCACGATCTCGACGTCGAACGCATCGCCAGCTCGCCAGCGGAAACAGACCCGGTACTGGTCGTTCACGCGGATGCTGTGCTGGCCCTTGCGATTGTCCTTAAGGGCTTCCAGCCGGTTCCCCGGTGGTACCCGCAGGTCGGCCAGGCTCGTCGCGGCGTGCAGCATCTTCAACTTCCTTCGCGCCACTCGGCTGACATCGGGGCCCAGCCGGCGGGAGACCGCGTTGCCGAAGACCTTTTCCGCTTCGCGATCTGCCCACGTCTTGATCATTCTGGTGAGTATGTTGAGCGTATCTATGTACGTCAAGTGTATCTATCAGCCATTTGTGTTCCGGCTACAGCGGCTGCGTGTGAACCCGGGCCCGTGGACAACCCGCGTGGTTTTAATCGCCGGCGTTTTCGGGCATCATGCGCGGCCTTTACAGGCCGGCGTCGCCGGCGCTGAACAGTTAGTCACGTGGCCTGGCGTAGGGGCCACCACTGGAGGAGGATCAGCATGCCCGCCATTACCCTGCCCGACGGAAGCATCCGCGAATTTGCGAACCCGGTCACCGTGGCCGAGGTCGCCGCCGACATCGGCCCGGGCCTCGCCAAGGCCGCCCTGGCCGGCGTGGTCGACGGCCGCGAGGTCGACACCAGCCACCGCATCGACGGCGACGCGCAGCTCGCCATCATCACGGGCCGCGACGACGCGGGTCTCGAGGTCATCCGCCACTCCACGGCCCACCTGCTGGCCATGGCGGTGCAGGATCTGTACCCGGGCACCCAGGTCACGATCGGCCCGGTGATCGAGGACGGCTTCTATTACGATTTTGCCGGCGAGCACCAGTTCACGCCGGACGACCTGCCGAGGATCGAGCAGCGCATGGCCGAGCTCGCCGCCGAGGATCTGCCCGTGGAGCGCCTTGTCATGGAGCGGGAGGAGGCCGTGGCCCTGTTCCGCGACCTGGGCGAGCAGTACAAGGTGGAGATCATCCGCGAACTGCCCGAGGACGAGGCAGTCTCCGTCTACCGCCAGGGCGAGTGGATGGACCTCTGCCGCGGCCCCCACGTGCCCAGCACTGGCAGGCTCGGTGCCTTCAAGCTGACCAAGCTGGCAGGTGCCTACTGGCGCGGTGACGCGAACAACGAGATGCTGCAGCGCATCTACGGTACGGCCTGGGCGGACAAGAAGCAGCTCAAGCAGTACCTGAAGCGCCTCGAGGAGGCCGAGAAGCGCGATCACCGCAAGATCGCCCGTAAGCTCGATCTCTTCCACACCCAGGAAGAGGCGCCGGGCATGGTCTTCTGGCACCCGGCGGGCTGGTCCATCTACCAGGTGATCGAGCAGTACATGCGGTCGCAGCAGCGCGCCCACGGCTACCAGGAGATCCGCACCCCGCAGGTGGTGGACATGACCCTGTGGCAGAAGTCCGGCCACGCCGACAAGTTCGGCGACGACATGTTCATGCTGCAGGCGGAGGAGCGCGACTACGCGGTCAAGCCCATGAACTGCCCCTGCCACGTGCAGGTGTTCAACCAGGGCCTGCGCTCCTACCGCGACCTGCCCCTGCGTCTGGCCGAGTTCGGCAGCTGCCACCGCAACGAGCCGTCCGGTTCGCTGCACGGCATCATGCGCGTCCGCGGCTTCACCCAGGACGATGCCCACATTTTCTGCACGGAGGCGCAGATCCAGGAGGAAGTGTCGGGCTTCATCGACTTCCTGCACGCCGTCTACGCCGATTTCGGCTTCGACGACGTCATCTACCGCCTGTCCACTCGCCCGCCAAAACGGGTGGGCACCGACGCCGACTGGGACCGTGCGGAAAAGGCCCTGGCCGACGCCCTCGATGCCCAGGGCCTCGACTGGGAGGAACTGCCGGGGGAGGGCGCGTTCTACGGGCCCAAGATCGAATTCTCCCTCAAGGACTGCATCGGCCGGGTCTGGCAGCTGGGCACGATCCAGGTGGATTTCTCCATGCCGGGGCGCCTGGACGCGCAGTATGTGGCCGAGGACGGGTCGCGGAAAGTGCCGGTGATGCTGCACCGGGCCATCCTCGGTTCCTTCGAACGCTTCATCGGGATTCTCATCGAGCACTTCGAGGGCGCCTTCCCGGCGTGGCTGGCGCCGACCCAGGCGGTGGTGCTGAATATTACCGACAAGCAGCACGATTACGTGAAAAGTGTGGAAGATTCCTTGCAAAACAAGGGCTTTCGCGTCATTTCGGACTTGAGAAATGAAAAGATCGGCTTTAAAATCCGCGAGCACACGATTCAGCGTGTCCCCTATCTGCTTGTGATCGGGGACAAGGAAGTCGAATCGCAGACCGTGGCCGTGCGCGCCCGCACCGGCGAGGATCTGGGGTCCATGGACCTCGAGGCGTTCAGCCGCCTCCTCGCAGACGATGTGGCGCGGCGCGGTCGTATTGTATTGGAGAAGCAGCATTAAGAAAGACGCAGGCAAGGGCAAACGCGCCCTAACGAACGACGAAATCACGGCGAGCACCTGTCGCCTGATCGGGTCCGACGGCGAACAGATCGGCATTGTTCCGATGGCGGAGGCCCGGGCGAAGGCCGAGGCGGAAAGCCTCGACCTGGTGCTCATCGCTGACCAGTCCGATCCCGTGGTCTGCAAGATCATGGACTACGGCAAGCACGTGTTCGAGGCCAAGAAGCAGAAAAACCTGCAGAAGAAGAAGGCCAAGCGCACGCAGATCAAGGAAATGAAATTCCGTCCCGGGACGGAAGAGGGCGACTACCAGGTGAAACTGCGCAACCTGGTGCGCTTCCTCGAGAACGGAGACAAGGCCAAGGTCACGCTGCGCTTCCGCGGCCGTGAAATGGCCCACCAGGAACTCGGCCTGGAGCTCCTCAAGCGGGTGGAGGCGGACCTCGAGGAACTCGGGTCCGTCGAGCAGTTCCCGAAGATGGAGGGGCGGCAGATGACCATGGTCATCGCCCCGAGAAAGAAGAGCGGCTAGCGGCCCGTGAATGCCCTGGTGCGCTCATTACTGAAACTCTGAAAGCGGAGTACTGACATGCCGAAAGCAAAAATTCACAGCGGGGCGGCCAAGCGGTTCAAGAAGACCGCCGGCGGCTACAAGCGCAAGCACGCGTACAAGAGCCACATCCTGACCAAGATGACGACCAAGCGTAAGCGCCAGCTGCGCGGGACGGATAGGATCCACCCGAGCGACAAGGTGCTCATCGACCGCATGCTGCGGGCACGCTAAGCGACTGACGGACACAGGAGACAACCATGCCTCGCGTAAAACGTGGTGTCGTCGCCCATCGGCGGCACAAGAAGATTCTCAAGCAGGCCAAGGGTTACTACGGTGCGCGCAGCCGCGTGTTCCGCGTAGCCAAGCAGGCGGTCACCAAGGCCGGGCAGTATGCCTACCGCGACCGTCGCCAGCGCAAGCGCCAGTTCCGGGCCCTCTGGATCACCCGGATCAACGCCCAGTCACGGGCCAACGGCCTGCCCTACAGCCAGTTCATCAACGGCCTGAAGAAGGCCGAGATCGGGCTGGACCGCCGGGTCCTTGCCGACCTGGCCGTGCACGACAAGCCGGCCTTTGCCGAGGTGGTGGAGCAGGCGAAAGCGGCGCTGGCCGCGTAAGACCCATCCCGCCGCTCCGGCGGTTTGCTTGTTGCACCAGTAGATGAAGGGAAAGGGCCTTGCTCTTTCCCTTTTTTATTGCCGGTTTTTGTTGGCGGCGCCCAACCCGCCGCGACCTGTAAGGGACTGACATGGACAACCTGGAAGAGCTGGCCGGCGAGGCCCGTGCCGCGATCGAGGCCGCCGAGGACGGTGCCGCCCTGGAACAGCTTCGGGTCGATTACCTGGGCAAGAAGGGGCGGGTCACCGCGTTGCTCAAGGGGCTCGGGAAGCTATCGGCGGAAGAGCGCCCCGCCGCCGGCGCGCGCATCAACGAGGTGAAGGAAAGCCTCCAGGGCCTGATCGCCGGGCGCAGGGCCGCCCTCGATGCCGCCGCCGTCGCCGAGCGTCTCGCCGCCGAGGCCATCGACGTGACGCTGCCGGGCCGGGGCGAGGGCAGCGGCAGCCTGCACCCGGTGACCCGGACCATCGAGCGCATGGAGGATTTCTTCGGCGCCGTGGGCTTCGAGATTGCCGAGGGGCCCGAGATCGAGGACGACTACCACAACTTCGAAGCCCTGAACTTCCCGCCGAACCACCCGGCCCGGGCCGAGCACGATACGTTCTTCGTCGACGAGGGCACGGTGCTGCGCACCCACACCTCCCCGGTACAGGTGCGGGTCATGGAAAGCCGGGAGCCGCCCTTTCGCATCATCTGCCCGGGCCGCGTCTACCGCTGCGACTCGGACCTCACCCATACACCCATGTTTCACCAGGTCGAGGGCCTGCTGGTGGACGAGCACTCCACCCTGGCGGACCTGAAGGGCCTGATCGAGGACTTCCTGCAGTCCTTCTTCGAGCAGTCCCTGGCTGTGCGCTTCCGACCCTCCTATTTCCCCTTCGTCGAGCCGGGGGCGGAGGTGGACATGCAGTGCGTGCACTGCGGCGGCGAGGGCTGCCGCGTGTGCGGCCATACCGGCTGGCTCGAGATCATGGGCTGCGGCATGGTGCACCCCCGGGTCTTCGAGCTGTCCGGCATCGACCCGGACCGCTATGCGGGCTTCGCCTTCGGCATGGGCGTGGAGCGCCTCGCCATGCTGCGCTACGGCGTGAATGACCTGCGCCTCTTCTTCGACAACGACCTGCGCTTTCTCGCGCAGTTCTAGGCCACCCGGGAGACAGCAACCGTGAAGATCAGTGAACAATGGCTGCGCGAGTGGGTGAACCCGGCGCTTTCCAGTGAGGAGCTGGCCGGGCAGCTGACCATGGCCGGCCTCGAGGTGGATGCCGTGAGCCCCGTGGCCGGTGCCTTCCGGGGCGTGGTGGTCGGTGAGATCGTCGCTGCCGAGCAGCACCCGGACGCCGACAAGCTGCGGGTCTGCCGAGTTAACGCGGGCGGTGAAGAGACGTTGCAGATCGTCTGCGGCGCGCCCAACGCGCGCGTCGGCCTGAAGGCGCCGCTGGCTGTCGTCGGCGCCGAGCTGCCCGGTGATTTCCGCATCAAGCGCGCGAAGCTGCGCGGCTTGGAGAGCCAGGGCATGCTCTGTGCCGAGGCCGAGCTCGGCCTCTCGGATGCGAACGAGGGCCTCATGGAACTGCCCCCGGAGGCGACCGTCGGCCAGGACCTGCGCGAGGCCCTGGGGCTCGATGACGTGGTCATCGAGGTCGACCTGACCCCGAATCGTGCCGACTGTCTCGGCATGCGCGGCGTGGCCCGGGAAGTCGGGGCGCTGAACGGTATCGCCGTCTGCGAGCCGCCCATTGAGCCGGTGCCCGCGACCATCGACGATACCTTCCCGGTCACGCTGTCCGCCCCCGAGCGCTGCCCGCGCTACGTCGGCCGGGTGATCCGCAACGTCGACCTGTCGCGCCCGAGCCCGCTCTGGCTCCAGGAAAAGCTGCGCCGCGGCGGCATCCGCAGCATCGACCCGGTGGTCGATATCACCAACTACCTGCTGCTGGAGCTCGGCCAGCCGATGCACGCCTTCGACCTCGGCGAGCTGGCCGGCGGTATTACGGTGCGCACGGCGAAGGCCGGCGAGACGCTCGAGCTATTGAACGGCACCACGATTACCCTCGGCGAGCACAATCTCGTCATCGCCGACGAGCGCCGTTCGCTGGCCCTGGCCGGCATCATGGGTGGCGAGGGCAGCGGTGTGAGCCCGGCCACGACGGACATCTTCCTGGAGTCGGCCTTCTTCGCCCCGGAGCACCTTGCCGGCCAGGCGCGCAGCTTCGGCCTGCACACGGACTCCTCGCACCGCTTCGAGCGCGGCGTGGACTTCACGCTGCAGCGCCTCGCCATGGAGCGTGCCACGGCGCTGCTCATCGACATCGTCGGCGGTGAGCCGGGCCCGGTGGTCGAGGCGGTGGAAGAGGGCGCGCTGCCGGTGCGCGAGCCCGTGCACCTGCGCGCCGCCCGCATCGAGCGGGTGCTCGGCGTGGCCATCGAGAACGCCGCGGTGGAGAAAATCCTGCGCGGTCTCGGCCTGGAGGTGGAGCCCGTGGACGACGGCTGGCGCTGCGCCGTGCCGCCCTGGCGCTTCGATATTGCCATCGAGGCCGACCTGCTCGAGGAATTGGGCCGGGTCCACGGCTATCACCGCCTGCCGGCCACCCGCATCCGCGCCGATCTCACCATGCCGCAGCGGCCCGAGACGCAGCTGTCGCCGCGCCGGCTGCGCCGGCACCTCGCGGCCCGGGGCTACCGCGAGGCCATCACCTACAGCTTCGTCGATCCGGCGCAGCAGGCGCTCTTCGACCCGGACCTGGCGCCGGTGGCGCTGCGCAATCCCATTTCCAGCGACATGGCGGTGATGCGCACGAGCCTGATCCCGGGCCTGGTGGCCACGGCGCAGCGCAACCTGAACCGCCAGCAGCCGCGGCCGCGGCTGTTCGAAACGGGCCTGCGCTTTCTCCCGGGCGAGGACGGTGCCCTTGACCAGCGGCCGACCCTGGCCGTGCTCCTCGGCGGCCGCCGGCAGCCCGAGGGCTGGGCCGGCAGCCGCGACGCGGCGGACTTCTACGACCTCAAGGGCGACCTCGAGAGTCTCTTCGCCGTCACCGGTTGCGAGGAGGATTTCACCTTCGCAGCTGCCGAACGCGCGGGGCTGCACCCGGGGCAGACGGCGGCGATGCACCGCGGCGATGCGCTGGTTGGCTACCTAGGCGCCCTGCACCCGGAGACGCTCGCGACCCTGGACCTCGATCGCCCGCTGTACGTGGCGGAGATAGACCTCGAGGCATTGCTCAAGGCGCGCCTGCCGGCCTTCACGCCGGTCTCGCGCTACCCGGAAATCCGCCGCGACCTCGCCGTCATCGTCGACCGCGAGGTCCCTGCTGCAGCGATCATGGCTGATGTTCGAGCTACAGCAGGCCCTTACTTCAAGGAGTTAACGCTCTTTGATGTGTATGCCGGGAAAGGCATTGATCCTAAACGAAAAAGTCTTGCTCTTGGTTTGACTTTCCGGGATCAATCGCGCACTCTTGACGATGAAGAGGTGACGGCGGCCGTTGAGCAAGTCATTGATTCACTGGTAAAAAACCATAACGCGGAGTTGCGGGGCTAGGCGTCGCGCCTGATGAGTGCACTGACCAAATCGGAAATGGCCGAGCGCCTGTTCGAGGAATTGGGCCTGAACAAGCGCGAGGCAAAAGAGATCGTCGAGCTGTTTTTCGAGGAGATCCGCGCGTGCCTCGAGAACAACGAGCAGGTGAAGCTCTCGGGGTTCGGCAATTTCGACCTGCGCGACAAGAGCCAGCGGCCGGGCCGCAACCCGAAGACCGGCGAGGAGATCCCCATTTCCGCCCGCCGTGTCGTAACCTTCAGGCCCGGGCAGAAGCTCAAGGCCAGGGTGGAAGCCTATGCTGGAACCGAGTCATAACAACGAACTGCCGGCCATCCCGGGCAAGCGGTATTTCACGATCGGTGAAGTCAGCGAACTCTGCGCGGTAAAGCCCCACGTACTGCGCTACTGGGAGCAGGAGTTCCCTCAGCTCAAGCCGGTGAAGCGCCGCGGCAACCGCCGCTACTACCAGCGCGAGGACGTGCTGACGATCCGCCAGATCCGCTCGCTTCTCTACGAGGAGGGCTACACGATCGGCGGCGCCCGGCAGCGCATGGAGGACGACGGCGAGAAGGGTATGCGCCCGGCCGAACTCAAGGCCGCCATCCAGGAGTCGATCCGCGACCTCGAGGAAGTCCTCGAACTCCTCAAGCCCGCCAGCCGCTAGGTCGTTGTACCGCGGGCGGGGACCCGCTCAGAGTCACGGCTCTCGCTACACGGAGGCTCTCTTTCGCTCTCTCCGGCCACGGCCATCAGCGGTTCGCGTTTGAGGACATGAATCCGTCCGTATTGGTGCCTGATCCAGCCAGCGGCGCTAAAGGAAGCCAACGCCTTGCCAGTGGTCGATCGGGACAGCAGCAATAGCTCACATAATTCCTTCTGCGTGATGTGCAGCGGAGTACCCGGTTCACTGCCCAGCTCCAGGTCGATGGCATTAACAGAGAGCAGCAGCCTTGCGATGCGCTGCTCGGGCTTGAGCAAACCGACCTCGGTCAGGCGCATCGCCACATCGCGGAAATTTTGGGTGCAGATGCCTGCGAGGCGCCGATAGACATCCGGCTGACGCCTCGCCAGGGCGGCAAGGGCCTTGCCCGGAACACGCACCAGGCACACAGCCCCGGCCACGTGTGCCCTGTGAGGAAGTACCTGGCCGTCGATCAGGGCCATGGCGTTGAACCAGTCGCCGGGCCAGAAAATCCAACCCAGGTGCTCCTCTCCCTGCGTGGTAACGTAAGAGTGCTTCACTATGCCTGACACGACAGCGTAAAGCGCATCTTCGAGCGCTCCGGGATGCAGGATAGTGTCGCCGTGAGCGTATTCGCGCCAGGTGGCCGCGGCGAGAATGTCACGTTGCACCTCCACGGGTTGTTCACGGAACCATCCTCGCCGCTTCAGGGCATGCTCGATAGCACCGATCTTCCACATGTCTCTAGAACCTCTCAGACACTCACTACAAGCACAGATTCGCGGGCGCCAGAGTTACTCGCCCTCGCGTTGTTTCCCGGCCTCGGGTATAGCGTAACAGCCTAGCGTTCAAGAAAGATGGTCCTATAACCATCATCAAGCCGAACTCGCCCGCGTCGCACTGCGGTGTCGTGATCGAGATCACACTCTCGCTCTCAGCGTTCGGGCTTGCGCCGGAATTGTCGAATTTCATCATTGAGTAGGGCAGACGTGTGGTAGCGTTTTCACTGCTCCCGTGTGATCAGGATCGTTTCATGTCGTTGCACCGCTTACTATCTCGGATGATTCCCACCGCTCAGCTGGTTTGCCGTCCCTGGGTGCTGTCTCGCGCTGTGGCAGCACTGTTGCTGGTGGGCGCGGGGGCTGTGCACGCGCAGGATGCCAACTTTGCCATTACGGTCAATCCGGGCGCCGTCCCGCCCAACGCCACGACGGTTTTCCCGGGTGAACTCACCAGCGTTCGCATAGCGCTGCAGAACAACAATGCCGCACCCATTACTAACGCCAGCTACAACGCAGGTCTTGCCGATGTCTTGCCGGACACGGGCGCGGCAGCGCTCCGCGTCGCCGGTGCGGCAACGACGACTTGCCCTGCGGGCACGGCCTCTGCGACCATCGGCACGCGCAGGCTGGGTTTCTCCGGCATCACCGTGCCCGCCAACAATGAGTGCTTTGTCGATGTGCCGCTTGAAGCGATATCGACAGATGGGAGCGGCACGTCGCTCAGCTATGCCATCGCAGCTGACGAAGTCAGCGCCGACGGCGGCGCCAACGCGACCGGCGGTAACCAGGCCTACACGGTACGCTCTGTCGCCCGCCCGACAGTCAGCAAGACCTTTGTCAGTGATAATCTCCTCATCCTGGGCGGTGCTACCCGCACCCTGCGTATCTCCGTCGCCAACCCCGCATCCATCGATCTTACTGGCATCGCCTTCGCGGATGTACTTCCGACGGCGGGTGGAGAGGCCATTCTCGAGCCGACCGGCGCAGCCGCAACGGGCAACTGCGTCGCCGCTGGCGCTAGCGTCAATCTGACCCTTGGTGCGAGCGCCGCGGTGGATGTCGCTGGCCTCGACCTTGCCGCTGGGGCCAGTTGTTCCATCGATGTTGAGGTCAGAGGACGGCAGACCAATGGCAACTACCAGGAGACCCTAACCAATCGCATCGAGGCGAGCAGTTTCAGTTCGGACCAGGGCCTGACCCCCGCGGGTGATGCGACCGCCAACGTGCGTGTCCGCTCCCCGCTGGGTGTGCAGAAGGCGTTCAACCCCACGGTGCTCGCCAGTGGCCAGCAGGGGCAGTTCACCATCACCCTCAGCAATGCCGCAAGCAGCGCCCTGACCGGCGTCAGCTTTGCCGATGACCCGATCGGCACGCCGGAGGGAGGTTTGGGTATTGCTGACGCTTCGGATGTCACCAGCACCTGCGGCGGTTCGGTTACTCTCCTGGGGTTTGGCTCTGGCTTCGCCCTAAGCGGTGCTACCGTCCCGGCCAACAGTAGCTGCCAGATTACCGTGGACTTCACCGGCACCGTGGCCGATGCAGAAACGCCGGTGACCTACACCAACACGCTTCCGGAAGGTGCGATCACGGTTAGCTCGCCCGCCGGAATTGTCAGTCAATCCGAGTCGGCCACGGTGATCGTCGCCGACCGTTTGCGGGTGCGCAAGTTCCGGTCGCCGAACAACGCGGCGCCCGGAGAGGCCGTCAACTACGACGTGACGGTTCAGAACTTCTCCAGCGCCGCCCTCTCGAACGTTTCGCTTGAGGATACACTGCTCAACGGCTCTTCACTGCTCATCGGTGGCGCGTTCGATCCGACTGTTTCTGCTGCCTGCGGTACGCTCAACACCAACGGCGCAACTACCGGCGACACAAGTATCAACTTCACCATTGCAACGGTGCCCGCCCGGGCGGATGCGGCAACGCCTGGGGAGTGTACCGTCAGCTTCTGGGTCATGATCGATCCTGACGCCACGACGAGCACCACGAACCAGATCGAAGCCGGCGGGGTCTGCTTCAACGACGGTGGCCAGGTCTGCAATGGCGGAGCCTCCAATACGGTGACCGTGGACTTCCGTTCCCCTGTGGCCTTCGTCAAGACCTTTGACGGCGCGGGCACGGCCAGCAAGCTGGAGGGCGTGCCAGCGCGGCTCCGCCTCGAACTGCGCAATTTCGCGGCTGAGCCGCTCAACTCGGTGACCTTCAGCGATACGCTGCCGAGTGCGGGTCCGTTCCAGCAACTTGTCGTCGCGTCTCCCGCCAACATGAGCAATAGCTGCGGCGGCACGGTCACAGCGGTGGCCGGCACCGGTTCGGTCAGTCTGAATGACGGTGTCGTACCCGCGGTGCAGGGCGGTGGCTCACCGGGGACTTGCGCGGTTGAGGTCGACGTCGTCGGTCCTGCCGGCGCCTACAACAACACCGCGGAAGCCACCGGCCTGCGCCCCAACGCCGATGGCACCCAGACGAACACTGGCACCTTGGAGGATTCGGCGACTCTGAATTACGCCCCGACGCTTGCCAGCAGCAAGCTGTTCACGCCCGACGCGACGAGTGACGGCGGCATCAGTACGCTGGAAATCCGCTTTGAGAACCTGGATGCCAGTCAACCGATTACCGGCATCGAGGCGACGGACCCGCTGCCCGCCGGTATGACGGTGGCGGAGACCGCGAATGCCTATACCACCTGCGCCGGCGGCACCATCAGCGCGACACCCGGCGCGTCGACGGTCTCCATCAGCGGCGCCGGCCTGGCGCCGTCCAGTACCTGTGCCGTGCTCGTCGATGTCGTGGTGGCGGGGACCAGTGACTGGGTCAATACGATTCCGGCGGGTGAGATTAAAGCCGACGGTGGCATTGTGAACACGACCCCGGTGACGGCAACGCTCCGCTACGAGCCCGCCGGTGTGCCGCTGATCTCGAAGGCAATCACCCCGGGCACCATCGCCCCGGGTCAGGCGGCGGCGCTGACGGTCACGATCACTAACGACTCAGGTCAGGATCTTACCAACCTCGGGCTGGTGGACTGGTTCACCGTTGATGGCACCGAAGGGGGGACGCCAAACGGTATGTTCCTCGCTGCGGTGCCCGCCGGTACCACCGATTGTAGCGGCGGTATTGTGACCGCAGTCCCGGGCGGCGAGAGCCTGCGCCTTTCCGGTGCCAGCCTCGCAGCGGGAGAAAACTGTGCCTTCTCCGCGCAGGTGTCCTCGCGCGCCCTGGGAACAATCGTCAACCGCATACCGGAAAGCACGATCACCACGGACCAGGCCGCGACCAACTCCACAACGTTTGCTGAAAGCAGCCTGAGCACCACCAGCGATGCGGGCCTGAACAAGCAGTTCTCGCCGCCGGTCGTCGGCCCCGGCGAGGTTTCCCGGTTGCGCATCGAATTCCTGAACGGTACGGATGCCGCGATCACCGGCTTTGCCCTGACCGATAGCTACCCCGCCGGCCTGGAGAATGCGCCGGAGCCCAACCCCATCACCAGCTGCGGCGCCGCGACCTTGTCCCTGCCGAGCAGTAACAGCATCAGCATCAGTGGCGGCTCCATCGGCGCGGCGGTGGGAAGTACCGCCAGCACCTGTTTCGTCGAAGTCGATGTAGTCGCTGCTAACGAGGGCACCTACACGAATACGATTCCGGCAAACACGATCACCGTGAGCGAATCGCCCTTGCCGCACCCGGAAGCTTCCGCGGAGCTACAGGTGCGCGAGCGGATCATCGTCAATAAGGCTTTTGATGATCTGACCCTCGACATGGGCGATCCCAACGGATTCACCACGGGCGTTGCGGCGCGGCTGCCGGGCGCAGTGGCTCCGCTGACGATCCGCCTGGAAAATCCGAACGAGATTCCACTGACGGAAGTGACCTTTACCGACGAACTGCCCGACGGCCTCGTGCTCGCGGTGCCGCCGAATTTGGCGACCACCTGTGCCGACGGTGTGGTCAGCGGTGTCGCCAATGGCCGGGGACTGGTGCTGGCCGGCGCCACCCTGGCCGCCGCCGGCGACGAGGGGGATAGCTGCACCGTCACTGCATTGGTCTACTCGAACGTGCCTGCTACGTACACGAACGAGATCCCCGAGGGGGACGTGACGAGCTTCGAGGGTATCGATAACATCCCGGGTACCCAGGCACAGCTCGTGATCAGCGAGCCGCCGCCGGTGAGCAAGGAGTTCCTGCCGCCTGTTGTCGCGCCCGATGCACCGGCCACGCTCCGCATTACGCTCGGTAATGACAATGACAGCGCGGCGACGCTACAGGGCGACCTGGTCGATACGCTGCCGGTGTCGCCGGGCGCCATGGTTGTCGCTGCAACCCCGAACCTGTCCGTGGATACGGCCTGCCCGGCGCTCTCGGTCGTGGCGCCGGCCGGCGCCGCATCGGTCATTGTCGAGGATGGTTCCGTGATTCCGCCGGGCGGCTGCGTGATCGAGGTCACTGTGACGGCCTCGACCCCCGGTGATTATCTAAACGTGATCCCCGCCGGTGCGCTGCAGACGAACCTCGGTCCGAACGATCAGCGCACGGACGCGCCCCTCAAGGTGAGCACACTCGGCTATATTGCCGGCAAGGTATTCCTCGACAACCAGACGGTGCCCGACGGGATCTTCATCCCGGGTGACTCGGACCCGCTTCCGGAGGTTTTGCTCGAACTGCGTGCTGGCGCCGATTGCTCGGGCTCAGTCGTGGATACAATGAACACGGACGCCGCGGGCAACTATCTCTTCGCCGAGCTGCCGGCCGGGACCTATTCCGTTTGCCAGCCGGGCCAGCCTGCCGGCACGCTGAACAGCATTACGACGGAAGGCATCATCGTGCCGTTCGGCAGCAGTACCGGTACCCCCGGTAACGCCGACAACCCTACCCAAAGCAGCAGCGAGATCACCGGGATCGTGCTCGGCGATAATGCGGGTAATGCCGATGAAGTCAGCGGGTCACCGGAGAATGACTTCTCCGAGA
Source organism: Pseudohaliea sp. (assembly GCF_054552115.1). Taxonomy (NCBI): domain Bacteria; kingdom Pseudomonadati; phylum Pseudomonadota; class Gammaproteobacteria; order Cellvibrionales; family Halieaceae; genus Pseudohaliea; species Pseudohaliea sp. The sequence goes on from NZ_JBTOLW010000020.1 coordinate 21,955, forward strand.
TCCTGCCCGCAAGTATTGCCGGCAACGTCTACTTCGATGCCAGCAATGACGGTGTCTTCGACCCCGGCGAGACAGGGATCGGTGGCGTCACCATCGAGCTCACCGGCCCGGTCAGTGAAGTCACGGTGACTGCCGCCGATGGCTCCTGGTCATTTACCGGTTTGCCCCCGGGCGATTACACGGTCACCGAGCTACAGCCCGGCGGTTGGCTGGACGGCCTCGATCGGCGCGGCACGGTGGGGGGTACGCCCGTCGGAGACGACTCGGCTTCCGATGTCATCGCGGCGGTGACACTCGGCCCCGGTGATGCCGGTGTCGAGTACAACTTTGGTGAGATCGCACCGGCGTCTCTTGCTGTGGTCGCGAGCGCGGTGTGTATCAACGATACGCCCTACGTTGATTACAACCTCACCGGCTTCAGCGGTGGTACCGCGCCCGGGGTAACGATCCGCTGGATCACGCCGGAGGGCAGGGTGGCAGAAGAAATCAGCGGTCAGCCCGGCTCCGGCCGCGTGCTCTGGCCCGGCGCTTCCGTGGATGCCAATGGTGTTGCTACCGGCTGGCCCGGCTGGGTCTTTGTCGACGGCGAGTGGGAGCCGGTGCCCGACGACCGTCGGCCGGATATGACCTTTGAGGTCGAGTTCAACCCCACGGGAAGTGCTGATGTGTCCTACCCTCCGGCGACACCGCAGTGCGCGGCGCAACCGCCGGGGACCTTCGCCCGGTCGATTCCGCTGAATCCACTCTGGCTGCTCGTTTGCAGCGTATTGGGTCTGGCGATGATCGGTAGCCGGCACCTCCGGTCGGCGCAGTGAGATCCGCTGCGCCGGGTAGTCTCAGGTCCCATGCTCGCTAACGCTCCACCAGCCGGGCGGCTACTTTTCGTCTCGCTGAGCTCAAGGAAGTCCTTGAGCGGCCGAAGCCCGCGAACCAGCCGGGTCGTTGTGTCGAAGGCCGGGTCGCGTATAATATCGTCCTCGCCGCAAGGGCGACCCGTCGGGGCGTAGCGCAGTCTGGTAGCGCACCACACTGGGGGTGTGGTGGTCGCAGGTTCAAATCCTGCCGTCCCGACCATTTTTTGCTTTATAATCAATGCTTTACCGTCTCTACGGCTCTACCCCATTAACAATGGGATGGACCGGTTCTCACTACTTTCTCTTCGGTTATCCCTGCCAGTTCCGGCCTGCTTCGCCAGCAAGCAGCGCATGTGCATTCAGGGTGACAGCGTCGCGCTGCCGCGGTGAGCGCCCGAGTTCCGTCAGCAGTTGCTGCCAGCGGGCATCCTCGCGCAGCCTGTCGAACAGCGGGTCGGGCAGCGCCGTCAGCAACCGGGGCAGGTTGGTCTGCCGCGCCTGCGCGATCCAGGCGAGGGCCTCGTCCCTGTCGCCATCGATGGCGTGGAGCTGTGCAATCCGTACCGCCTCCTTCTCACCATTGCCGGCTTTAAAGGCCTGGAGCCTGGACCGGTAGCAGGCCGTGTCCCCGCGGGCGTGACAAAGCAGCGCTTCGTAGAACCGCCGGAAGGGCTCGGCTTTGCGCGGGATTTCCGTTTCCAGGATTTGTTGCGCCGTGTCGAAGGCACCCTGCCCGATTTTGACCAGTGCGAGGGTAAAATGGCCACCTCGTGTCAGTTCCATCACGCTGCGCGCGGCCTGCTCGGCGAGGCGCAGTTCCCCGGCGGCGATGTAGGCATGCATCTGTGCGGCATGGCAGGCACCGCACAGGGGGTCGAGGTCGATGACCGCCTGGAGAATCCGGATCGCCGTGGGGAAGCGGTACAGGGCGTAGGCGAGGTCGCCGGCGATCCGCAGGTAACGCGGTGTGTTCGGCGCGATCGCCAGGGCCCGGGAGATATGCGCTGCAGCCCCGGGCAGATCATTCTCCAGCCGCAGGGCCAGTTCTGCCAGCACGCCGTGGGCGCTGGCTTCACCCGACGGCGCCGCCCGCATCCTCTGCGCCAGGGCGCGCACCCGGGCCGCGCCTTCGGCCGCGGACAGCTCCCCGCGGTATACCTGCAGGAAAGTGATTTCCGCCAGTGCGTCAGCGGCAGGTACGAATGCCGGATTGCGCTGCACTACGCCCTCCAGGGTCAGCGCGTTTGCGCTGAGGCTGCCGAACTCTCCCTTGCGTAGCGGGTAAATCGCGCGCAGGTACCGCGTGTAGTCTCCGGCGCTGACGGACTGCTCTACCGGGCGCATTACCGTGAGGAGAAAGCGGTTCGCGACCGCGGCGGCAAGCTGGCTTTGCACGCGGAACAGGTCCTCCTGCCTGCGATCGAGGGTTTCGGACCAGCTGTGGTGGCCGGTGCGGGTTTCTATGAGCTGTACCGTGATCCGCAGCATGCCGTCGAGTTCGCGGATGCTGCCCTCGAGCAGGTGCGTCGCGCCGAGCTCTTCACCGATTTCCCTGGCCGTCTTCTGGTCACTGACGCGCGGGAGGAACGAGGAGGTCCGGGAAATGACACGCAGGCCCTGCAGGCGTGTCAGAGTGTTGATGATTTCCTCCGGCAGGCCATAGGCGAGGTATGCCATGTCCTGACCTGCCGAAAAATCCGCAAAGGGCATCACGGCGATGACCGGCGCGGGCTCGGGGGACGCGGCCGGCAGCGCCGCCGGGTCTGGCCCGCGGGCGTCGAGAAGCCACCAGCTCGAGAACACGGCCAGCAGCAGCACCAGTGCCACAGACCATCGCGTCCTGGCGCGCCGGTTTGGGCGCTCTTCGTCCGCCTCCTCAACATCCGCTGCCGCGCCGGCTTCGGCCGTCTGGAACCTGTAGCCCCGGCGAGGCACGGTTGTCACGGCCCGGCGGCCGGTTTCACCCAGCGCCCTGCGGATATCAACGAGGCACTGCGCCAGGCTGTCGTCGGTGACGACGGCGTCGCCCCAGATCTGCTCGAACAACTCCTGTTTACTGACCAGGCGGTCCGGATTGCTCAGGAGGTAGTGGAGCACCCGGAAGGACTGGGGGCGGAGCGTATGCGTCTGGCCGTCGCGGAGCACCGCACCGCGGCTGACATCGACCGAGAAATGCCGATAGGCGAGCAGGTTCTGCGGTGCAGCTGACGGCATGTTCAAGTAGCCCTGATTGTTGGTTTTTCAGCGAAATTCACCGTTCTTTCGTGAAATTTCGTCCGCTTTTCGTTATTTCCGTGGCCGCCCATTCTACCTTGCCTCCTCGCAGCGCGCGTCTGGCAGGTTCACCTGCCGACGTGCTCGGCAGGAAACCGGACGACCCCGACAGAGAGCCAGAGGTAGCGCATCATGAAACAGTCAACACTGATAGTCATTACCATGCCACTGTTGTTTACCGCAGGTTGCAAGATCCAGATTGAAGTTCCGCCCGGTGGTCAGGTAGTGACCGAATCCGGTGTTTACAGCTGCAGCACCGGTGAGCTGTGCAGCATCGATGTCGTGGACCTGTTTTTCGACGAGACCTTCAGCGCCGAGGCAGCGACAGGCTACCGCTTTGACGGTTGGCTCAAGCGGGACCGCGGGCTCTGCGGAGGCTCCGACGATCCATGCCGGCTGTTCACCTCGGGCTTCGAGGGCAACGACATCCTCATGGGCTTCCTGGAGCGTCCGGAAGAGGTCTTCTATCTTGTGCCGCAGTTCAAGGAGATACCCACGGACGCCTTTGACCCGGACCTGTTCGTATCCACCACCTTTACGGTTCGCGAGGCCGGCATGTCCGTTACCTACAGTTTTTCCGAAAACGGCAGCTACACCAAGCGTGCCGGGCCGATCTTTGCCGCGGGCAAATACAACTTTGAACAGAACGACCGGGTGATCAACTATACCCAGCTCGCCAGCACGGAACGGCCGGACCTGACCGGCTACGCGGTTTTTGAGCGCTTCGACGCGGAAAATGGCTCCTACACCGTCTGCTACACCGAAGACCAGGACGTGCGCTCCGCGAGGGCAGCCATCGATCTTTGCGAGGGCGGTGGCGGGGGTAGCCTCGAGGCCCCGACACGCCTGCGCTTCTTCATCGACGAGTGACCAGCGCCTGAGGCATGCGCTGGTGGCAGTGGCGAAGGCGGCGTCGGTGACGACGCATGGTTGCCGGAGCCTCGACTATCTGGCAAAAGGGTGGTGACACGCAGCAGAGAGCTTTCCCGATGCCATCGAAGCACGACCCCGAGGGCCGCCGCCTGCCGATCAAGGTCGACAGTACCAGCAATGGTGAGTTCGAACCCCTTCCCCTCGACCCGCTAAGCGTACATGCCAACAACCTCGCGCAGGCGCGGGTCACGGAAACGGCGCGGCGACTTGGCCTCAGCCGCAGGGCCTTTCTCGTCTCCGCCCGCGGCGCCGCCTGTACCCTGCTGGCGTTCAATGCTGCCCGCGCCGCTGCCGGCGGCGCGGCCGGCTACTATGCCCTCGCGCCCGAGGCCGCGCTGGAAGAGGAGGCCGCGAATGCGGAGCTCGGCGGTAACGAACTGATCTTCGACGTGCAGGGCCACTTCGTGAACCCCACCGGCGCCTGGCTCGACCTGCTGCCCGAGGATGCGCGCCCGCTGTCGGGCATGCCGCAGGCGGGCTGCGCCCTGGCCAGCGAGCCCGGGGAGCGCAGCTACCTGCAGTGCCTGGGACCCGATGCCTTCGTGCAGGACGTGTTCATGGATTCCGACACGGCGCTGATGGTGCTGTCCTTCGTGCCATCCACACGCGCTAAAGAACCGCTGACCATCGAGGAGGCCGCCGCCGCGCAGGCCGTGGTCGCGCAGCTGGAGGGCTCGAAGCGGCTGTTCCTGCACGGGCGCGTCAATCCCAACCAGCCCGGCGATATCGCCGACATGCGCCGGCTCCGGGATGACTTCGGCATCTGCGCCTGGAAGACCTACACGCAGTGGGGGCCGGAGGGTGTGGGTTATTGGCTGGACGATCCGGAGTCCGGCATTCCCTTCCTCGAGCAGGCGCGCGAGCTGGGCGTGAAGCGCGTGGCGATCCACAAGGGCATCCCCTTCGGCAAGCAGTCCTACGAGCATTCCCTCTGTGACGACATCGGCCGGGTCGCCCGCCGCTACCCGGATATCGACTTTCTCGTCTACCACTCCGGCTTCGTGCCCGGGCAAGCGGAAGGTCCCTACGACCCGGCGCGTAACGAGGGCATCGACTCGCTGGTGAAGACCGTGCTCGACAACGACCTCGGCCACGGTTCGAACGTCTACGCGGAGCTCGGTTCGACCTGGCGTTACCTCATGCGCGATCCGGATTCGGCAGCGCACGCTCTCGGCAAGCTGCTCAAGCACCTGGGCGAGGACAATATCCTCTGGGGCACGGACTCGATCTGGTACGGTTCGCCGCAGGACCAGATCCAGGCCTTCCGCGCCTTCCAGATCGACCCGGCCGTGGCCGAGCGGCACGGTTATCCGGCGCTCACCGCGGCGCGCAAGCGTAAGATCTTCGCCGACAACGCGCTGCGGGTGTACGACGTGGCGCCCGGCCTCGTCGATACCCTGAGCGCGGACCGGGTCGCCCACGCCCGGGCGCGCTACCGCGAGCAGCCGGACCCGCACTTCCGCACCCACGGTCCAACCAGCCGGCGCCAGTTCCTGAACCTGGCGCGCTGGGCCGGCGACGGCCCGCTCTAGCGTGACAGGGACGCCACAGCGTTGGCTCTGGCTGCACGCGGGGCTGCACAAGACCGGTTCGACCTACATCCAGGCCATGCTGGCGCAGGAGCAGGACCGGTTGGCCGAGGCCGGCATTTACTTCCGCCGTCCTGAGGGCCCGATCGAAGGCAATTATCCCGAGGCCTGGGCCCTGCAGCAGGACGACCTGGAACCGCTGCTGACCTATGCCCGGAAGGGCTTTGAGACCGGCGCGAGCCAGGTCGTCCTCTCGGCCGAGGACCTGTCATCGCTCCTCGTGCGTCCGGGGCTCGGTGTGGAGCTGGTGCAGGCGGTGCGCCGCGACTGCGACGCGTCGGTGACGCTGGCGGTCTACCTGCGCAGGCCCTCGGCGCAGTTCTGGAGCATGGTCGGTCAGCTCTCGGGTCACGGTTACTACGATCCGTTCCAGCTCCTCGCCGAGGCGCTGCGAGATGGTTTCGTGCGCATTGCGGAACCGGCCCCGGGCGATTTCTTCGCGCCGGAATGGCTGTACTTGCTGGACCATGGCAGGCATCTTTCCCGCTTTCGCCGACGGGTGCCCGGCGCGCCGCTGCGGGTCTTCGACTTCGACAGCGAGGCCTATCCCGGCGCCGGTCTTTTCGCCGCGCTGGGCATCGATCCCGCAATGCCGGCAGCCCCACCGCCGGCGGCGCGGAACGCCGGTGTCGCAGCGGAAGCACTACCGGCCATCATGGTGGAGAAACTGAGTGACACGCTGCCGGACGATCCGGCGGCGGCCACGGTGGAGGCGGCCGCGGCGGCACGTACCGCCGTGCCCGAGCAGGTGCGCAGGGCCATCAGCGCCGTGATCGATGCGCGCTTTGCCGCCGGCAGCCGCTCCCTGCTCGAGACCGCTGCGAACTGAACGCCGGCTGCCGCGCCGGATGATTCACTCCGTCGCCGCCGGCGACGCGCGAAAACGCGCCAGGATCGCCATCCGCCCCTTGAACAGCGATAGCTCCCCGTCGCTGATCGCATAGTCTCCGGCCATGCCGAGCACCTCGCGGAAGCGGTCAGGCAGGGTCATGTCGGGGCAGGCCATGAGCGTGCCCGCCAGCTGGCCGAACTCGATGCGGTCCCGCTCGAGAAGCCGGTAGCTGCCCATGAGGCGGTTGCAGCCGTCGCTGCCGCTGACCCGTCCGGTAGAAGGGTCGAAGCGGAGGCTCGGCGCGGGCTGGCCCTCCGGGAGCGAAACGGGTTTGCCCATCAGCTCGGTGAGCACCCAGTCCCGGCTCTCCAGCCTGGGGTCGGTCAGGTCTTTCACGAGTACGTAGTTCTCCGCGAGTTCACCCGCAATGCGTTGCCCCCGCCGGTCGAGGAAGAACAGCCGGTCCTCTCCCACCTGGTAGCGCTGGCTGCCCTCACCATCACCCAGAGTGACCGCCGAGCCAGCCGCGTTCCACTCGAATTCTCCCTGGTCGCGCCGGTAGCCGTCCTCGCGCTCGAGGAAACGGACTGCGCGTAGGTAGGTGCCGTCTGCCGTCAGGGTGATCACTGTCTCGATCCCCGGGCAGTCGGCGCAGGGCAGTATCCCCCGGTAAGTGCCGTCCCAGTCGAGGCTGAGGCGGCTGTTGTGGGCCGGGTCCGGCTTGGGCGGGCTCGGGTCGGTCGGTTCCGGGCTGCCCGCAGCGCAGGCCGACATCAGCAGTATAAGAGGCAGGAAAAGTCGTTGCTGAACCATGGGCAGACTCCAGTGCATGGACGGCTCCAGCATAGTCGCTGACCGTTCGACGGGGAACGTCAGTGGTCGTGGGGCCCGGGCTGCCGGGGTGCGAGTACCGGACGGGCGCCGGCGAGGAAGAGCGCCGCGGCAAGGCCCGCAGCGGCAAAGATCAGGCACATGATCAATACCTGGTAGCGTGCGGCCAGCAGCGGCGATACCCCGGACAGGATCTGTCCGGTCATCATCCCGGGCAGTGATACCAGCCCCACGGCGAACAGCGCGTTGATCACGGGGATCATCGCTGCCTGGAAGGCAGTGTTGCGCGCTTCGATCCACGGTGTGCCGTGCCCGAGTTCGCTGCGCACCCGCTCCGCGGCGAGGCTCACCGCGGTCATGGCATTGGCGAAGGTCATGCCGCCCAGGGGCACGAGGTAGCGCGGTTTGTACCAGGGCTCCACCTGCAGCACGCCCTGGGTGGCGAAGAGCAGCGTCACGCCGCCGCCGACGAAGACGGCGGCGAGGGAATGGGCGAGCAGCCGCCAGCGCAGCCCCGGCACGGTGTTGAGGGCTATCCAGCCGGCGGCCCCCGCCATGAACAGCAGTACGAGCAGGATCAGCCACCACGCGTCGGCGCCGAAGATGTAGGCAAGCACGTAGCCCACGAGCAGCAACTGCACGAGCATGCGCAGCAGCGCGTAGAGCGGGTGGCGCACGTCCAGGGCCCAGGCGAGGAAGACCGCGAGGGTCGCGGCGACGGGCAGGAAGGCGAGGGCGAGGCGGGGCAGGCTGATGGCGATCACGGTGTCCGGCATGGGCTGCGCGCTCCGGGCTGCAGCGTCTCGCTTGACAGCGATCGCTGGTCGATGCGTTTATGGAAGACCACTCGAAGAGACAGGTCAAGCAATGGACAGCGCCGCGATCATCAGCATCCTGAAACGTGCCTTTGACGCCTTCCTGCGCGATATTCTTCCTCTCATCGTCGCCGGCTTCTTCGTGTCGCTCCTTACGGGCCTGACGCTCGGCATTCTCGGCGGGCCATTGCTCGCCGGCCTCTACCGCATGGTGTCGCTGCGACTGCGCGAGGGGCGGGAGCCGCAGTTCGGCGACGTGTTCTATTTCGATCGCTTCCTCGAGTTCGTGCTCGCCTTCTACGCGCTGGCCATACTCATCGCCATCGGCTTTGCTCTCTTCATCCTGCCCGGGCTCTTCCTGGCGACGATCTGGTTCTACGTCTTCCCGCTCATGGTCGAGCGCGGCCTGGGGCTCGGTGAGGCGATGCGCGAGAGCAAGGCCCTGGCGGACCGCGTGGGACTCGCCCAGCAGTTCACGCTGACGCTGGTCCTGCTGCTCCTCGGCGCTGTGCTGTCGACGCTCACGGACGGGCTGAGTTCGATCTTCTTCGCGCCCTTCGCGGCCGTCTATGTGCTCACCGCGCTGCGTGACGTGGAGGGCAAGCCCTAGTCCGCAGCCTGCGGCGGGAAGCGGATCGCCTCGCCCGCGAACATGTCATCGCGCACCCGGCCCCCGTCGACGGTGACCCGGCCGCCCACGAGCACGTAGTCGATACCCGTGGTCGGGCGCGTGCTCTCCGCATAGGTGGCGTTGTCGGTCACCGTGGCCGGGTCGAAAACCACAATATCCGCGATCATGCCTTCCTGCAGCCGGCCGCGCTCGTCCATGGCGGCGAGCCCCGTGTCGCCGAGATGCTTCGCCGTGCGGTAGCTAAGGGCGGCGAGCACGTGCATGAGCGGGATGTCGTGTTCCCGGGCCAGGCGCAGTGTGCGGCCCCGGGCACCCGCCCCCCGGGGGTGCATGGCGGGCAGGGCGTCGAAGGGTGTGTTCCAGCCGTGGCGGCCGTCGATAGGCATGCCATCGGAGCCCATGGTGATGCCGTCCATGCGCAGCCAGTCGGGGATCTGCCCGGGCGGCATCTTGTAGACGATGACGGGCCTGGCCGGATCATTGGCTACTGTTTCCAGGTAGCGCGCCTTTGTATAGAAGGTCTGTGTCGCCGGGTCGAAGAGCGTGTCCTCGTAGCGTTTGCCGAGTTTCTCCTCATAGACTTCCGGGCGGAAGAACGCCGCATTGAGCGTCGTGGAGCCGGCCGCGTAGGGATAGATCTCGCCCCACACGTTGTGCCCCTCGTTGCGCAGGCCGAGGAGGAGGTCCTGCACCAGCTCCCAGCCCGGGTTGTTGAAGTGCATGACGATGGCCGGCGCGCCCAGGGAAACCGCGTTGGCAAGCATTTCCTGGATGCCGTTCGGCGTGGTAGTGGCCGTGCCCGGCGTGTGCCGGGTGTGTACGGCACTCAGGCGGCCGTAGCCCGCTGCCACTTTCTGGGCCTCGTAGAGTTCGCGCGCGCTGGCGCCGGGCAGGTAGCCGACGGTGGAACCGAGCCCGATGGCGCCGGCGGCGAGGCCGGCGTCGATGGTGGTCATGATCGCCGAGAATTCCTCCTCCGTGGGCACACCGTCCGCCCAGCGGGTTCCCCGGCCGCGGCTGAGGGGCGCCTCGCTCACATCCTTTGCCTCGATGCCGTCGAGGACCAGGGAGCGCGCGAGCTCGTGGCTGGAGGCGGTGCCGTAGTTCACCTGGGTGCGTCCTGCGCGCTCGGCGTACCAGTCGTCGACCCGGGTGCCCAGCGTGCCGAACTCAAGGTCCATCGCCGTGGTCAACCCGTCACGCAGCGCGAGCTTGTAGGCGATGGGCGTCACACCGTGCAGGTGGGCGTCGATGAAGCCGGGCGCCACGACCCTGCCGGTCGCATCGATCACCCGGTCGCCGGCGAGCGCTGCCTCGCTGATCGCCGTGATACGACTGCCGTCGATACCGACGTCGCGCACGGCATCGAGGCCGGTTTCCGGGTCCATGACCCGGCCGCCGCGGAGCACCAGGTCGTACGCATGCCCGGAGGCGGCGAAGATGGGCAGTAGGGTGAGGAGGAGAAACAAGAGAAGCGGGGGGGTGGCTGCTGAGCGGATCATCGGTTGCTGTACTCCCGGGGTTGTTATTGTTGCGTCGCCAGCTGCCGCGCCCGCCAGGCAATACCCTGGGCATTGAGCGCCAGGTCCATGTGCAGTTCTCCCGCGAGGAAGCGGGCACTCTCATCGTTCACGAGCGTCCGCAGGGCCGTCTCGGTACAGCGGTGCAGGGCCCGGTCGAGATCGTCGTCCTGGAGACTCCCAAGCGTCTCGTAGACGCGCAGCTGGTCGCAGAGCAGGTCTGCCTGGGCCGGGTCGAAGGCGAGCGCTCCGTAGTGCGTGAGGTAGAGCCAGGCGGGGTCGCGCCCGGCCAGGGTGCGCACGCTCTCGCGGTAGGCCGGCGGGTCGAACTGCGTCGGCGTGGTGGCGGGCAGCACGAACGCGCCGGCCGGCAGGCGCAGGTAAGCGTAGGAGATGCCGAACATGTCGCCGCTGAACCAGCCGCGGGTGGCCTCGTCCCAGAGACAGAAGTGGTGCTCGGCGTGCCCGCGCAGGTGCACCGCCTCCAGGCGGCGGCCGCCGACTTCGAACCACTCGCCGTCCTCCAGCGTGCGGACCCGCTCCGCCGGTGCCGGTACGATCTCGCCGTAGAGCGCGCGAAAGCTGTCCTCGCCGTAGACGCCGACGGCGCTGGCCACGAGCTTGCCCGGGTCGATGAGGTGCCGCGCGCCGCGCGGGTGGACGAGCAGCTCCGCCCGGGGGAATTCGCGCAGGTAGAGGCCGGCGGCGCCGGCGTGGTCCAGGTGCACGTGCGTCGGCACCACGTAGCGCAGCTGGTCGCGCTCGATACCGAGGTCGTTGAGCGTGGCCAGCAGGTTGGGCAGGCTGTGGGTGGTGCCGGTCTCGACGACGGCGACTTCGCCATCCCCCTCGACCAGGTAGAAGCAGGCGGTCCCGGGCGCAACGTAGCCCGCGTCGATGCAGGTGATGCCGCCAGGGAGGCGCCGGCAGGGCGCCCCGCCGTCATGGCTCATTAGTCGGTGACCGCGATGTAGGGCTCGGGCACCGAAAAACGGTCACTGTAGGTATGGACCCGCTTGGTCGGCTCCCCTTCGGGAGTCACCAGCGGTTCGTTGTGTTCGACCCAGTCGATGATGCTGCCGCGGTAGTTGACGGCCTTGACGCCGCGCTCGCGCAGTTCCCGGGTGTACTTGCCGCTGCGGGCGCCGACGGTGCAGTAGGGCACAATGCGGGCGTCCTCGTAGGCCCCGGGATTGCGTTCGTACTCGCGCCGCGTAATGGCGCCGGGGAGCATGGAGACAGCCATCTCCTCCTCGGAACGCACATCGACGAACTGCAGGGGCTCGCCGCGTTCCTCGGCCTCGCGGATTTCTTCCAGGGTGATCGTCGGTACACTTGCGCCGAACAGGCCCTGGGCGCTGGCCAGCGGGGCGAGCAGAGTGATGGCCAGGGCGGCCAGCCAGGCCGCAGCGGGATGGCTATGCTTGCTCATGATGTCCTCCTTTTTCCTTGTGCCGCAGCTGGCTTGACTGCAGCGGGATGGCGGCGAGTGTGCCACAGGCATATGACGCTTAGCAGTTCGCGGAGCGGTTACCTGCGGTCTTCTTGCGGCAGGTCAAGGGCCCGGGTCTATTCCCACCCGGTCCAGCCCGGCCCGCGCACGACCCGCCCCGGCTTCGCGCCCGTGTGCGCCCCGTCGGCAATGACGTGACCGCCGTTTACGAACACCTGTTCCACGCCGCTGGAGTACCGGTGCGGCGCCTCGAAGGTGGCGCGGTCGATGATGGTCTCCGGGTCGAAAACGACCACGTCGGCATAGAAGCCCGGCGCCAGGCGGCCGCGGTCGACCAGGGAGAGATTCTCCGCCGGCAGGGCGCTGGCCTTGCGCACCGCCTCGGCCAGCGACAGCAGGCCCTCCTCGCGCACGTAGTGGCCCAGCACCCGCGGAAAGGTGCCGTAGGCGCGCGGGTGCGTGCTGTTCTTCAGGAACTCGCCCTCGGCCGCCGGGGCACCGGCATCGGTGCAGAAGCTGGTCCAGGGCAGGGCCACCGCCCGGCGCACGACGTCTTCGGACTGGGTGAAGAACACCGCGTCCACCCGCGAGCGGTCGGCGATCACCAGGTCCATGGCAGTGTCTTCCGGCGACGTGCCGCGCTCGGCGGCGACTTCGGCCAGCGTCATGCCTACGTACTTCTGCAGCTCGGGATTGCGGAAGCCCGTGAGCAGGATCGCTCCCGGTCCTGCGCCGGTGAGCATGTTCTCCCACTCGTCCGAATCCTCGCGCATGGCGGCGCGGAGCCGGTCCCGGGTTGCCGGGTCCTGCATGCGCTCGATCCAGGCGTCAAGACCGCCCTCGTTGGCCCAGGGCGGCATGATGGCGTCGAGACCCGTGGCACCGGCGGGGTACGGGTAGACATCGGCGGTGATCTCGAGCCCTTCCGCACGGGCCCTCTCGATGCGGGCAACCAGTTCATCGAAACGCCCCCAGACGGAAGGGTGGGCCATCTTGAGGTGATAGATCTCGGCGGGAACGCCGGCCTCGCGGGCGATGGTGATCAGCTCTTCCACGGCGCCGAAGACGCCCTTGCCTTCATTGCGCACGTGGGAGGCGTAGAGGCCGCCGAACTCGCCGGCGGCGCTGGCCAGCGCGATCAGTTCATCGGTATCCGCGAAGTTGCCGGGGGTGTAGATGAGCGATGAAGCGACCCCCATGGCGCCCTCGCGCATGGCCTCGCGGACGAGTTCCTGCATCTCATCGAGCTGGGCCGGCGTCGGGTCCACGTCGTCCATGCCCAGGACATGGGCGCGTGGCGTGGTCGCGCCGATGAACGAGGCGACGTTGGGCGAGACACCCCTGGCTTCCAGGAACTCGAGGTACTCGCCGAGGGTCGTCCATTGGGCCTCGACGCCATCCCAGTACGTCGGGAAATCGGCCTTCATCGCCGGCGTCAGCGGGCCCATGGAATTGCCCTCGCCGAAGACTTCCAGCGTGATGCCCTGCGTCAGGTCGCTCATGCCGCGCCCGTCCCGGATCAGGTCTATGACGGCCCAGGAGAGTATGTTGATGAACCCGGGACTCACCGCCTTGCCCGCGGCATCGATGACCCTGCCGGCCGTCGCGTCGTCGAGGTCGCCGATGGCCGCAATGCGATCGCCGCGAATCGCGAGATCCGCCACGTAGGGCGTCTCGCCCGAGCCGTCGACAATCAGGCCATCGAGGATCAGGGTGTCGTAGCGCGCCGCTTCCGCGGCGCCGGTGGCTGCTGCGAGCGCTATGGCAAGCGCGGCAAGGGTGGGTTTCAGCAGGCGGTAGAGCGTGCGCTGGAACATGGCGGCAATCCTCGTCAGTGCCTATGCAAAAACTTGTATAGCGGGCTCAGGGGCGCAGGGTATAGCCCTGCTGCTGGAGCATGGCGTGGGTGATCGTGGCCGACAGCGTGACCTCTATCCCGGGCAGGAGGTCTGCTTCGGCAACGTCGCGATAGACGGCGGACTGGCCGCAGTAATAGAGCGTCGCGCCATGAGCCTGGAGCTCGGCGATGAGCCCGGCGTTCGGGTTTTCGCCCCCGTAGGCCCCGTCGACCAGCAGGTCGCGGTAGGCGGGACCGTGGACCACGAGGCCGACTTCGATGCGCTCCGCGGGCACGCCCGACGCATGCAACAGGTTGATGAGACTGGCTGCAGTCCTGAACTTGCCGTTGAGTTCGCCGTCGATACCGCCCTCGACCACGTCGATGGCGACCTTGAAGCTGGTATCGGCGGGCAGCGGCGCGGCCTGGGGCACCGGGGCGATCATGCCGTAGCCCTTGATCAGCGGGCCGCTGGTAAAGGCCTCGGGGCCGGCCGATGCCGTGCCGGGGACGAAACCGGGGCTGAACGCAAGGCCGAGATAGAGGGCAAGGACGGGTTTCTTCATGATGCTGGTTCCATCTGTTTCAGTGAATGGGCAGGGCCGGCCTTGCTACCGGCAGGCTCCACCCGGGGTGCTGCCCAGTGTGCCACGACTGGTACTCGCCTGCTGCTGCGGGCATGCTAGCGTCTAAAGGCCGCCGGGTGGTCGCGCCGTCGATCAGCCGTCGCTGCGACGCCGGGCGAGCCCGGACGCCAGGGAGATTCGAGGGGGAACTATGAACCTGTCAACGATGCTGCGCGGCGTCCTGCTGGGCGTCTGCCTGGTGACTGCCCAGGGTGCCGCCGCCGCGGCGCCCGGGGAGGATGACCCGGGCCGGGCGCCCACGGATGTGGACTACCGCTGGGGGCTGGAAATCCCCGTCGCGGAGGGCATCACGCTCAACGGCACACTCTACCGGCCGGCGGATCATGGCGGCGCGCCGCTGCCGACGATCGTCACCATCACGCCCTACATCAGCGACCGTTACCACCCCGACGCGCAGTACTTCGCCCGGCATGGCTTCGCCTTTCTGGTCGTCGATACACGGGGCCGCGGCAACAGCGGCGGGACCTTCCGCCCGCTCGACCTGGAGGATGGCCTGGACGGCCGCGAGGTGGTCGAGTGGATCGCAGCGCAACCCTGGTCCAACGGCAGGGTGGGCATGCGCGGCGGCTCCTACGGCGGCTACAACCAGTGGGCGACGGCGCGCCATTTCCCGCCGCACCTCGCGACGATCGCCCCGGTGGCGGCGCCCTACCACGGTGTGGACTTTCCGATGGAGCGCGGTGTGCAGCGCCCCTACCTGATCCGCTGGCTGACCCTGACGAGCGGCCGCACCGCGCAGAACCGGAGCTTCGGCGACAGCGCCTTCTGGGAGCGCAAGTTCCTGTCCTACCATCAGCAGGGCATCCGCTTTCTCGACCTGGATGAACACGTCGGCAATCCGAGCGACCTCTTCGACGCCTGGGTGCGGCGGCCGCTCATGGACGACGACTGGCGCGCCCGGGTGCCCTCCCCGGAGGAACTGGCGCGCCTCGACCTGCCGGTCCTGACCATTACCGGGTACTACGACGGCGACCAGCCCGGCGCGCTGGCCCACTACCGGGCGCACATGGCGCACGGCAGCGCGGCGGGCAGGGCAAAGCACTACCTCGTACTCGGCCCCTGGGATCACGCCGGCACGCGCTTTCCGAAGCAGACCGTGGGCGGCCACGAATTCGGTGAGGCGATGCTCTTCGACGCCTTTGCCCTGGACCGGGACTGGTACCGCTTTACGCTCGGCTCCGGTGACCGGCCCGCGTTCCTGAAGGACCGTGTCACCTATTTCGTTGCCGGCGCCAACCGCTGGCGGGGTGCCGCCTCGCTCGACGCCATCAGCGATGGCAACCTCGTGCTGACCCTGGGCTCGCCGGCCGCGCGCCACGACCTCTTTCACAACGGCACTATGTCGACGGAAGGCCCGGCGTCGGGCATGGCGGCGTCCGCGTACATCTATGATCCCCTTGATACCCGCAAGGCTGAGCGGCCGCCCGCTGATGATTACATCATTGACCAGGCAGAAGCGGTGCAGACGGATGGCGACGGGCTGCTGTTCCACTCGGCGCCTTTCGAGGAGCCCAGGGAGATCAGTGGTGTGCCGCGCTTCGAGGGCTGGTTCGAGATGGACGTGCCTGATACGGACATCAAGGCCACGCTCTACGAAATTCTTCCCGACGGCACGAGTATCGCCCTGTCGGGGCAGACGCTGCGGGCCCGTCACAGGGACGGCGCGGACCGCGAGCGGATGATGCAGCCCGGCACCGTCGAGAAGCTGGTGTTCGACCAGTTCTACTTTTTCTCACGGCTCGTCGGCGAGGGCAGCCGGCTGCGTCTTTTCCTGCGGCCCGCCAACACGCTGACCGACCAGCGCCATTACAATGCGGCCACGCCGGTACACCTGCAGACACGTGCGGACGCGCGCACGGCGACCGTGCGACTGCACCACAGTGACGACTATCCGAGCCGCCTTTATCTGCCCACGGTGAGCGACGGGGCAGCGACAGCAAAGGGAGATGATGACGCATGAGCAGGGACAACTATTTGTATCGGCTATGTCGGTCATGTCGGCTATATCGGCTGGCGGGCCTGTGCGCGGGCATGGCGCTGGCGGTTGCGGTGACGGCCGCGCCCGCGGCTGCAGCCATGGAGCTGGAAGCGGTGCTCTCCGCACCCATGGCCAGCCACCTCGTACGCTCGGAAGCCGGCGACAGCATCGCCTGGGTGGAAAACCGTGCCGGCCGTCGGAGTGTGCATCTCGCCAGCGCGCCGGACTACGCGCCCCGCGAAGTCTTTGCGCTGGACGGCGACCGGGGCGAGCCGCTGTCGGCGCTGCGGCTTTCCACTGACGGCGCGCTGCTCGCCTTCGCCCGCGGCGGTGGCCCCAATGCCTTCGGCAGCAACGCGAATCCGGCCAGTCTGCCGCGCGGCGGTGTCCGGGAAGTGGTGCTGCTGCGTACCGCTGACGGGGCGACCGTCAGCCTCGGTGAGGGCAGCCCGGCGGCCTTCTCGCCCGATGGCGCAATGCTCCTGCTCGAGCGCAGCGATGGCCTGTACCGCATGGCGACCGCCGACGCCTTCCGGGAGGAGGCGCCGGCGCCCGATGCGCTGCTGACGCTCCAGGGCAAGACAAGTGGCGCAGTATTTTCACCCGCCGGTGATCGCATCGCCTTCGTGAGCGCGCGTCGCGCCAATCACAGTCTCATCGGCGTGCTGGACCTTGCCACGGACGCGGTCACCTGGATCGCCCCCAGCGCCTGGCAGGACGAGCAGCCCACCTGGTCGCCCGATGGCAGGTCGGTGGCGTTTCTGCGCCGGCGGCCCCTGCTGATCGGCGAGCGCCTGGACATTACCGCCGGTCACCCCTTCCGGATCATGGTGGCCTCGGCAGACGGCGGCAGCGTGCGCGAGGTCTGGTCCACCGGCGAGCCGGCCTCGGGGCTGGCGCAGTTCCTCTACGGCCGCACGCTCTGGTGGCCGCAGGCCGATCGGCTGCTGTTCTACTCCGAGCACGACGGGTTTCTTCGCCTCTACGGCCTGCAGCCGGTCGCCGGTGCCGAGGCCGGGGCACTCAGCCCCGCCGCCTGCGAGGTTCTCGGCCTCGATGTGGCGCCGGCCCGCGATCGCGTCGCCTTCGCCCACAACTGCGGCGACACGAACCGCCGGCACGTGGCCGCCGTGAACCTCGCCAGCGGTGAGCTCACGGCACTCACCGAAGGCGAGGGCATCGAGGTCGGTCCCCGGCTTCTCGCCGACGGGGGCGTAGCGGTGCTCGCCGGTGACCATCGCCTGCCCATGGCCGCGACCCTGCACAGCGAGGATGGCAGCGAGCGCCGGCTGACGGCGCCGCCCCCTGCGGCGTTTCCCGCCGACCGGCTGCAGGCACCGGAGCCGGTACGGATGACCGCGGCGGATGGCGTCGAGTTGCACGGGCAGCTGTTCCGGCCCCCGGGCGAAGGCGGCGAGCACCCGGCCGTCATCTTCCTCCATGGCGGGCCGATCCGCCAGATGCTGCTCGGCTGGCATGACCGGGGCTACTACGCGAACGCCTACGGGATGAACCAGTACCTCGCCAGCCGGGGCTTCGTGGTGCTGTCGCTCAACTACCGGGCGGGCGTCGGCTACGGGCGCGACTTCCACCTGGCGCCCGCTACGGGCCCGCGGGGGGCGAGCGAATACCTCGACGTGCTCGCCGCGCGGCAGTATCTCGCTGGCCTCGACACCGTCGACGCCGGCCGCATCGGCCTCTGGGGCGGGTCCTATGGCGGCAACCTCACGGCACTCGCCCTGGCGCGCAACTCGGACCTGTTTGCCGCGGGCGTCGACCTGCATGGCGTGCATGACTGGTCCCTGCCCATGCCGGGTGAAGAAGGGCGCTACTGGGGCCTTACGGACGACGACAAGCCGGAAGCGAGGGCATCCTCGCCGATCGCCCATATCGACGGCTGGCGCTCGCCGGTGCTGCTGATCTCCGGTGACGACGACCGCAACGTCCGCTTCGACGAGACCGTGGACCTCTACCATCGGCTTCTCGACCGGGGCGTCGATGCCCGCGTGCTGGTCCTGCCCGACGAAGTGCACGGCTTTCACCGCCACGACTCGTGGCTGAAGGCCTACGACGAGACGGCGGCGTTCCTGGCAGAGCACCTGGGGGCGGCGGTCGGCGAGGGCGCCGAATGACCGTCGCCGCGGAAGCGGGCACCGCCCGCCGGCTCGCGGAACTCGACAGCAGCGGCTTCACGATTATCGAGGGCTTCCTGGATCCGGCGCAGCTGGCGCGCGTGAATGCCTGCTATGACGCGTGGCTCGGTGGCCACCGTGGGCGCAACAATTTCGAGGGCGCGCACACGGAGCGCATCTACACGCTCGTGGCCCGGGACCGGGTGTTCCAGGATATCGTCGAGGACCCGCGCATCCTCGCGCTCTGCGATGCCGTCCTCGAGCCGAACTACCTCCTCACCGCGAGCCAGGCCATCGTCATCGGCCCCGGCGAGACGCCGCAGCCCTGGCACACGGACGATTCCTTCTACACGATCCCGCGGCCGCGGCCCATGGTCAGCCTGTCGACGATCGTCGCTGTGGAGGACTTCAGCGCCGGGAACGGGGGCACCGAGGTGATTCCCGGCAGCCACCGCTGGAGCGATGCCGAAGTCGCGGGCTATTACCGGCAGGGCGACAGCGAGGAGGACCCGGCGCTGGCTGGCCGGCTCGAGGCCCTGGCACAGCCGGTCGTCATGCCGGCCGGCAGCTGCCTCGTCTTTGCCGGCACGCTGCTGCACCGCGGTGGCGCCAATGGCAGCGAGCGCACCCGGCGGGCTTTCTCCAACCAGTACTGCCAGCCCTGGGCACGGCCGCAGGAGAACTTCTTCCTCGCGATTCCGCCGGCGCGCGTGCGGACGATGTCGGCGCCGGTGCAGTCGCTGCTGGGCTATTCCATCCACCCGCCGTTCATGGGCCAGGTGACCGCGTACCATCCGCGCACGGCGCTTGAACCGGGCTGGGTGCCGCCGCTCGAGCGCGACGGGAAAACGCGCTGAGCGCTCAGCCCCAGAGTTCAGGCGTCGGCAGGCCGACCCGGCCGCCGTCGCGGTAGTCGAGCCCGTGCTCGATGTCGCCGGCCAGGAGCAGGGGCCCGTCGATGTCCACGAAGCGGCAGTGCTGGCCGATGACGTAGCCGGGCGCCATGGACAGCGACGTGCCGGTCATGTTGCCGACCATCAGCGCCATGCCCGCGTCCTGTGCGGCCTCCACGAGGGCCAGCGCCTCCGTCAGCCCCCCGCACTTGTCGAGCTTGATATTGAGCACATCGTAACGGCGCGCGGCGGCGTCGAACTCGCCGAGATGCAGGCAGGACTCGTCGGCGCCCAGGGGCACCGGTGAGCGGAAGCCCTCCAGCGCCTCGTCGGCGCCCCGCGCCAGGGGCTGCTCGATCATGGCGATGCCCAGGCGTTCGCAGTGGGGCAGGTACTCGCGCAGCTCGTCGAAGCTCCAGCCCTGGTTCACGTCGATGACCAGCGCCGCCTCTCGCCGCGCCGCGCGCACCGCCTCGAGCCGCTCGATGGGCCGGTCCGCGTCGAGTTTCAGCTTCAGGTGCGGGAAGCGGCGGGCGGCTGCGGCGCGCTCGGCCATGACCGCCGGCTCGGCGATGCCGAGGGTAAACACGGTGGTGAGTTCCTTCGGTGTCATGCCCAGCAGCGCCCAGACAGACCGGCCTTCGGCCTTCGCCCGGTAGTCCCACCAGGCGCAGTCCAGCGCGTTGCGCGCGCCGCCCGGCGGCAGCAGTGCCTGGATAGCCGCCCCGTCGAGGTCGCCCAGCGCGTCGGCCACGGTTTCGAGCTGCGCGGCCATGCTTTCAGCTGTCTCGTCCAGGTAGTACACGCCGACCGCCTCGCCGCGGCCCGAGACACCACCGTGGCTTAGCGTGACGCGGACCGTCTCGGTGGTCTCGAAGACGTGACCGGTAATGACGAAGGGTTTTTCCAGGGGAAAGGAAACGATGTCGACCTTGAGTTCCATGGCGGCTCCGGGTTGCTCAGAGGTTGTCGAGGATGGCGGCGGCGCCAGTGAACAGCGGGTCGACCGCCGGCAGGCCATAGCGCTTGCCGAGACGGGCAAGGTACTCCCGGCGCTCGCCCTCCGGCAGCGTCGAGGTGTTCACGCTGATGCCCACACAGCGGATGCCGGGGTTGGTCAGCGCGCCGATCTGCAGGGTGCGCTCGATGACATCGCCGATGCCCGGCAAGGGCATGTGCGGCCAGCCCTCGACCTGCTCGCGGCCGGCGGCGTGGCAGACGACGAAGGCGTCGGGCTGGGAGCCGATGAGCAGGCCGTGGCTGACCGCGGCGTAGCCGGGATGGAAGATGCCGCCCTGGCCCTCGATCACGTCCCAGTGGTCCGGCTCGTTGTCGGGAGACAGGACCTCGGCGGCACCGGAAATGAAATCCGCGACCACGCAGTCGATGGGCACACCCTCGCCGGCGATCATGATGCCAGTCTGCCCCGAGGCGCGGAAATCCGCTTTCGCGCCGGCGGCGCGCAGGTCCTGTTCGAGCTGCAGCGCCGTGTATTTCTTGCCGAGCGCGCAGTCCGTACCCACCGTGAGCAGGCGCTTGCCGGGGCGCTTCTTCCCGGTGCCCACGGGCAGGTCCGGCGGTGGCGTGCGCACATCGACGAGGCGCGCACCGCCCGCTGCGGCGGCGGCGGCCAGCTCGGGGATGGACGCCAGCTGTGTGTGCAGCCCGGCGACGATATCGATACCGGCCCGCGCCGCCTCGGCCAGGGTGGCCACCCAGGGCGGAGGGATGCTGCCGCCGACCAGCGCGGTGCCCACGACGAGCGAGCCGACGCCGGCGCTGGACGCTTCCGCTACGCTCATGTCTGGCAGGCCCAGGTCGCAGGCTTCGCCGCTCAGCCGCAGTTGGCCGGCGCAGTGCTCCCGGCGCCAGTCGACGATGCCGCGGCCGGTCTTTGCGTAGGTGACCCGGGTCTCGTCGCCGACGAAGATGAGGTAGGGCGTGTTCAGGGCGATGCGTTGCATGGGACTTCCTTGGTGGGGCGGAGCAGGATGCGCCAGAGACCGATGGTCATGAGCGGCGCGATGAGCACGGCGATGAAGACCCAGCTCAGGAAGCCGTAGCCCCGGGCAATGAGGTCGACGATGCCGAAGGTCGTCGCGCCGTAGATGGAGAGTAGCAGTAGTGACCCGGCAACCGTCGGCCGGGCCCAGCGCGGCAGCGCGCGGCCGCGCTCCTGGGCCTGCACGTCAATGCGTTCATTGATGGCGTGCAGCACGCCGGCGCCGGTCTCCACGAAGGTGCCGAAGACCACCAGCTGGAACAGCGCCTGGACCCAGGGCAGGTCGAGCTGCGCCATGAGGAACAGAGCGGGTACCGGCTGCGCGACGATCGCCGGGTAATAGGCCAGCATGGCGGTGTAGAACAGGAGCGCGGGCACGATCGCGATCACCCCCGTCATGATCCCGGCGCCGACGGCCTGGCGGCGCGTTGTCAGCAGCGTCATGCAGAACAGCACGGCGGGCAGGCTGATGTTGTAGGCCGCGTAGCGCGTGCCGGAGAGGGCCCAGCTGCCCTCCTGCGCCGGGGGTTCGCGCAGGCTTTGGGCGATCGTATCGCCGTGGGCGGTCAGGGTCAGCGCGAACAACAGCAGGTAGACCGCGTAGAGCAGCACTGACCAGCCGGCGAGAACCCTGCCGATCAGCGCCGAACCGTAGAAGGTCAGGGTGCCCACCAGCAGCATCATGCCGACGGTGCCGGTGGCCGGTGGAAGGCCCAGGGCGTCGCTCGCGAGTTCGCCGGCGGCGGAGCCGACGACGGCCAGGATGAGCACGACCAGCGCAAGGTAGGCGACTTCGTAAAGTACCCAGGCCGGCCCGAGAAGGCGGCGGCAGAAGGTGCGGTAGTCGTGGGCGCCGGCCTGGCGCGCGAACTCGTAGGCGGTGGCCATGACGGCAGCGAAAACGAGGCCCGCCACGAGCAGCCCGAGCAGGCCGGGCAGGGGGCCGAGGGCGAGAAAGAACGTCACCAGCTCCCGTCCCGTTGCGTAGCCGCCGCCGATGATGACGGACTGGAACACCAGCCCGGGCAGCAGGTAGGCGCGCCAGTTCACTTCACCCGTTCCTTCGGGGTGGCGCTGCCCGGGCCCGACGAGACCGTCAGGAGCGGGCGCAGCGCAGCGGCGAGGGCGGCCCTTGTCGCATTGATTTGTTGTCTCATCCGCCAGCATTCCCTTGTGGCCCCGGGCTTGCCAATGCCTGCACGGTGACCGCCGGAGGCGCCGCCAGCTTACCATAAAATGTTGCAGGAACAACAAAATCGTCCTGCGCCGGTCGCGGTGCTAGACTCCCGGGAGTGCGGCGTGTGGATACCCGTCGCGGGCAGGACCGACACCGCAAAGGAGCGCAGGGTGCTTGCACCGATCCCCGACAAACCGGCGACGACCCTGACTGAGGGGCTGGAGCCCGCGCTGCAGATCAGCTACGACGTCACCGTCGTTGCCAACCTGATGGCTTTCGCCGAGGACCGCAGGAATGCCGCCCGCTTCGGCATCAGGACCCGCGAGTGGCGGGTGCTCGGTGCGCTCGCCCGTCTCGGTCCCCTCACGGCGGCGGATATCGTGCGCATCGTGCGCCAGGACAAGGGTTCGGTCAGCCGGGCGGCGGCAAGCCTCGAGAAGCGCGGGCTGCTCGCGCGCCTGGAAAACCCGAGGCACGCCCGCAGCCCCTTTCTCTGGCTGACCCGGGACGGCAAGGCGCTCGTCGACGAAATCTGGCCGGTGTTCCGCCAGCAGGCCCGGGAGCTGACCGCCGGGCTGAGCGAGCGGGAAAGGACGCAGCTGTGCCGGCTGCTCGAGAAACTCCGCCTGCACGCCGACGGCGTGCGGAGCGACAATACGGTGTCTGCCGCCACCGGCAGGCGCTGACCGCGCCACCGGGACGCGGGACCAATGGAAAAAGGAAAGGTTTCTATCATGCGTAGACTCGTCATCCTGCTCACGGCGCTGCTGCCCATCTTCGGTCACGCCGACGACGCGCTCGACCGCGCCCATGCCCAGCTTGAAAAGCACCCGATCATCGACGGCCACAATGATCTGCCCTGGGTCATCCGGGAACACGGCGGCGATGTGGAGCGCTGGGATCTCTACGGCGACGTGCCGGGCGATACGGATATGGCCGGCCTGCGTGCCGGGGGCATCGGCGGGCAGTTCTGGTCTGTCTTCATCCCCGCGACGGATGCCATGGGCGAGGAGGGTTTCGCGAAGACGCAGCTTGAGCAACTGGACATCGCGCGGCGCATCCTCGACAAGTATCCGGAGGAGTTTCCCTACACGGGCACGGCGGACGACGTCGAGGCAGCCATGGCCGAGGGGCGCATCGCCTCGCTCTTCGGTGTCGAGGGCGGCCATGCCATCGAGAACTCCCTCGGGGCGCTGCGGATGTACTATGACCTCGGTGCCCGCTACATGACGCTGACGCATTCCCAGAGCAACGACTGGGCCGACGCGGCGGGGCAGGATGAGCACGGCGGCCTCACGGAGTTTGGCCGTGAGGTGGTCCGGGAGATGAACCGCCTGGGCATGCTCGTGGACCTGTCCCACGTTTCGCCGGCTGTGATGAACGATGCCCTGGATGTCACGAGAGCGCCGGTGATTTTCTCCCACTCCAATGCCCACGCCCTGACGCCGCACCGGCGCAACGTTCCAGACTCGGTGCTTAAGCGGATGAAGGAAAACGGTGGCGTTGTCATGGTCTCCTTCGTCAACGCCTTCAACACGCCGGCCTTTGCCGAGTGGGAAGCGGGCTTTAAGACCTATCGCGGCGACGTCGACTGGGGCGAGCCCGGCTACGACGAGGCGCTGCAGGCCTACTCGGCGGAACACCCGCTCCCGAAGGCCACCGTCGCCGATGTCGCCGACCACCTTGAGCACATCGTTGCCGTTGCCGGCCACGACCACGTGGGCATCGGTGCGGACCTGTTCGGCGAGCCGGACTGGATGGTGCCGGCGCTCGCCGAAGCCAGCGACTACCCGAAGCTGTTCGCGGAACTGATCCGCCGCGGCTGGAGCGAGGATGAACTGGCCCGCCTGGCCAACGGCAATATCCTCCGGGTACTGCGCGCCGCCGAGGCGGTGGCTGCAAAGCTGCAGGCGGACAGCGACCCGAACCTGGCGACGCTCGACGCCGACTGAATCAGTCCGGGGCCAGGAACCCGCCGGACTGGTAGTCCCAGAGCCGCTTGTAGATACCGCCCCTGGCCAGCAGTTCGTCGTGGCTGCCGGTTTCGACCACCCGGCCCTGCTCGAGGACCACCAGCTTGTCGAGGGCGGCGATGGTCGACAGGCGGTGGGCGATGGCGAGCACGGTCTTGCCCTCCATGAGCTCGTAGAGGCTCTCCTGGATGGCGACCTCGACCTCCGAGTCCAGCGCCGAGGTGGCCTCGTCGAGGATCAGGATCGGCGCGTCCTTGAGGATCACCCGGGCGATGGCGATGCGCTGGCGCTGACCGCCGGAGAGCTTGACGCCGCGCTCGCCAACCATGGCGTCCAGGCCCCGGTTGCCCTTCGCGTCTTCCAGCGTCTGGATGAAGTCCCAGGCCTTCGCCCGGTGGATGGCACTCATGAGCTCTTCTTCCGTGGCATCCTCGCGGCCGTAGAGGATGTTCTCGCGCACGGTGCGGTGGAGCAGTGAGGTGTCCTGGGTGACCATGCCGATGCTCGAGCGGAGGCTCTCCTGGGTGACCTTGCGCACGTCCTGGCCGTCGATCTCGATGCGCCCGCTGTCCACGTCATAGAAGCGCAGGAGCAGGTTCACCAGCGTCGACTTGCCGGCGCCGGAACGGCCGATCAGGCCGAGCTTGGTGCCCGCCGGGATGTCGAGGTCCAGCTTCTCGAAGACTGCCTTGCTCTCGCCCCGCACTCCGCCGTAGGAGAAGTCGACCGAGCGGAAGGCAATGTGCCCGGCCGGGACGGCGAGGGGCTGCGCCCCCGGCGCATCCTGCACGGCGATGGGCCGTGACAGCGTGCCCATGCCGTCCTGTACCGTACCCAGGTTCTCGAACAGGTCCGACACCTCCCACATGATCCACTCGCTGATGCCGGTCACCCGGAGGCAGAGGCCGATGGCGGCCGCGATGGCGCCCGGGGTGATAGCGCCGTTCAGCCACAGGTACAGGGAGGTCGCGCCCACCGTGAGCACCATGACGGCGTTGTTCAGGATTACGGCCGTATCCATGATCGTGACCAGCCGCATCTGCGGGTGCACGGTGCCGAGAAACTCCTCCATGCCCTCGCGGGCGTAGGCGGACTCGCGGCGGGCGTGGGAGAAGAGCTTCACCGTGGCGATATTGGTGTAGGAGTCGGCCACGCGCCCGGTCATCAGCGCCCGCGCATCCGCCTGCCGCTCCGACACCCGCTGCAGCCGCGGCAGCACGACCCAGAGGATGGCCACGTAAAGTACGAGCCAGGCCGCCATCGGTACGGCCAGGCGCAGGTCGATACCGGCGAAGAGCACGAGCACCGACACGAAATACACCACCACGTAGACCATGATGTCCAGCAGCTTGATCACCGTCTGCCGCACGGCCAGCGCCGTCTGCATCACCCGCGTGGCGATGCGTCCGGCGAACTCGTCATGAAAGAACGACAGGCTCTGGCGCAGCAGGTAGCGGTGCGCCAGCCAGCGCACGATCATGGGAAAGTTGCCCATGAGCGTCTGGTGCAGGAGGAGAGACTGCAGGCCGATCAGCGTGGGGTAGGCGGCGAGGATGCCGAGGGCGAGCCAGAGCAGTTCCCGCCCCTCGCCGGCGCGCACCTCGGCCGGGCTGAAGTCACCGAGCAGGTCGATGACATCGGCGAGTACGTCGAAGAGCGCCACCTCGACAATGGCGATGGCCGTGCTGAACACGGCGAGCAGGAGCAGCCAGGGCTCCAGGCCGCGCGCGTAATGCCGGCAGAAGCGGTACAGGGAACGCGGCGACCGGTCCGGCGCGGCCGGCGGGAACGGGTCGACCAGCTGTTCGAAGAAGCGGAAGGGCATGGCTTATTGTCGGCGCTGGCAACGGGGGTGGCAATCGCCGCCCCGGGAGCACCGGGGCGGGCAGTTCAGCGCAGCGCCGCTGACGCGCCGTGGTAACTGATGCGGTAGATCGCGTCCGCGTGGTCGTCGGAGACGAGGAGCGCGCCATCC
The DNA here is from genome assembly GCF_054552115.1 of Pseudohaliea sp. Taxonomy (NCBI): domain Bacteria; kingdom Pseudomonadati; phylum Pseudomonadota; class Gammaproteobacteria; order Cellvibrionales; family Halieaceae; genus Pseudohaliea; species Pseudohaliea sp. The sequence continues at coordinate 48,301 of NZ_JBTOLW010000020.1, forward strand.
GGCGCCTGGATCACGTCCACGGGGCGCCCCCAGTAGCGGTGCTCCGGCGTCAGCCAGCCGTCGGCGAAGATTTCGTAGCCGGTTGCTCTGCCGTCCTCGATGACCGCCCGGTAGAGGCGGTAACCATCCGGCGGGTTCCGGTTCCAGGAGCCGTGTGCGGCGATGAACAGCTGGTTTTCGTAGCTCGCGGGGAACTGGTCGCCGGTGTAGAAGTGCATGCCGAGCAGGGCATTGTGCGCCGGGAAGGCAACGGCCGGAGGCGTGAAGGCCGATGGGTCCCGGTCCGTCGGGTACTCGCTGTCGGCGAGGTCTGCGCCGTAGCGGTGCGGGAAGCCGAAGTGCAGGCCGGGGGCCGGCGCGTGGTTCAGTTCCTCCGGCGGCCGGTCGTTGCCCCACATGTCGCGGCCGTTGTCGGTAAAGAACAGCTCGCCGGTTTCCGGGTGCCAGTCGAAGCCCACGGTGTTGCGGATGCCCCGGGCGTAGACCTGCTTGTCGCTGCCGTCGGCTGCCAGGGAAATGATGGTTCCGTAGTCGCCGTCGACCTCGCAGGTGTTGCAGGGTGCGCCGACCCCGACATAGAGGCGGCCATCAGGGCCGAAGCGCAGGTACTTCCAGCCGTGGTGCAGGTCCGTGGGGAAGCTGTCGTTGAGGACCACCGGCGCGGGCGGATCGTCGAGGTGCTCGGCGATGTCGTCATAGCGCAGGAGGCGGCTGACCTCGGCGACATACAGGTCGCCGTCGCGCACGGCCACGCCGTTGGGCACGTCGAGACCCGTGAGCAGCACCTTCACCTCGTCGGCCACGGCGTCGCCATCGCGGTTGGTGATGGCGTAGACCGTGTCACGCTTGTTCCAGCCGCTGTCCGTGCGCGTGCCGACGTAGAGGGTGCCGTCCTCGCCCAGGGCCATGGAGCGTGCGCCCTGAACGCCGGTGGCATAGAGGCTGATCGCGAAGCCCGGCGGCAGCTGGATAGCCCCGAGGCGGCTGGCCGGGTCGGCATCGATGGGGTTGCGGGCGACGGTGCGCTCCTCGCCGTGGCTGGTCATGGCGAAGGCGGCGAGGGCCAGCGCGATCAGTCGCTGTCGGGTGCTCATGGCAGGTCTCCGGTGGCGGGGAAAGGGCGCCATTGTAATGGTCCGGGGCATCATCAGCGACCGCGGCTCTTGAGTCGCGACGAGGCTGCCGGTAGCTTTGACCCCTTGCGGCCCGCTGTCGGGCCTTTTCGTCTGGAGACCTGCCCATGCTGCGTGCCCTTTATCGCACCTTCTGCCTTGCTGTCGCCTTCTGCGGCGCTGCACTGACCGCGCCGCTGGCGTTCGCGGTTGACCCCGTCCTGCTCGACGGCCTCGAGTACCGCCTCATCGGCCCCTGGCGCGGTGGCCGCGTCACCGCGGTAACCGGTGTGCCGGGCAACCCGCAGCTGTATTACATGGGCGCCGCCGGCGGCGGCGTCTGGAAGACGGAGAATGCCGGCGTCAGCTGGGAGAACATCTCCGATGGCGAGATCCCCGTCGGCACCATCGGCGCCGTCGCCGTCGCCCCGTCGGACCCGAACGTGATCTACGTCGGCACCGGCGAGGCGCCGATCCGCGGCGTGACCACCAGCCAGGGCGAAGGATTGTGGAAGTCGACCGATGCCGGCCGGTCCTTCAGCTTCATGGGGCTGCCGAAGGCCGGACAGATCGCGAAGATCGAAGTGCATCCGACGGATCCGGATACCGCCTGGGTGGCGGTGCAGGGACAGATCTGGGCGCCCAGTGAGGAGCGCGGCGTCTACCGCACCCGCGACGGCGGCGAGACCTGGGAGCAGGTGCTCAAGGTCAATGCGAGCACCGGCGCCACGGACCTGTCGCTCGACCCGACCAACCCGCGCATCCTCTACGCCGGGCTCTGGCACCACGGCCGCAAGCCCTGGTACATCGAATCCGGCGGCGAGGGCGGCGGCATCTACAAGTCCACCGACGGCGGCGACAGCTGGGAGAAACTCGAAGGCGGTCTGCCGGGGCTGATCGGCAAGGTAGGGCTCGATGTGTCCGCCAGCCAGCCATCGCGCATCTACGCCGTCATCGAGGCCAAGCCCGGCGAGGGCGGCCTCTGGCGCAGCGACGACTACGGCGAGAGCTGGCAGCACATCAACCCGCACCGGGTGCTGCACACGCGGGCCTGGTACTACATCCACCTCACCGCGGACCCGAACGACCCGGATACGGTCTGGGTGCTCAACGTGCCGCTCATGAAGTCCATCGACGGCGGCGAGACCTTCAGCAAGGTCTCCACGCCCCACGGCGACCACCACGACCACTGGATCAACCCGAACGACAGCCGCAACATGATCAACGGCAACGACGGCGGCGCCACCATCACCTTTGACGGCGGCGAGACCTGGTCGCCGATCGACAATCAGCCCACGGCGCAGTTCTACCGGCTCATCACCGACAACCAGGTGCCCTGGCGTCTCTACGGCGGCCAGCAGGACAACTCCACCGTCTCCATTGCCGCCTGGGCCTGGGACGGCGCCATCGGCCGCGACGACTACCACGCGGTGGGCGGGGGCGAGAGCTCCCACATTGCCTTCGACCCGGACGACCCGACACTCATCTATGCCACGACCATCAACGGCACGCTCACCGAGTTCAACGAGGCGAACCGGAAGAAGCGCTACATCGTGCCCTACCCGGAGCGGGTCTACGGTCAGGACGCGAAGGACCTCAAGTACCGCACCAACTGGAACGCGCCGGTGATCACGTCGCCGCACGACCACTCGGTGATCTACTACGGCACCCAGTACCTGCTGAAGAGTACGGACCGTGGCATGAGCTGGGAGCAGGTCAGCCCGGACCTCACGCGCAACAACCCGGAGCACCTCGGCCGCAACGGCGGGCCGCTCACGCCCGAGAACGTGGGCGCGGAGTTCTACCACAACATTTTCTACATCGTGGAGTCTGAGCGGGAGGAAGGCACCATCTGGGTCGGTGCGGACGACGGCCTCCTGCATCTGACCCGCGACGGTGGCGAAAACTGGACGGACATCTCCCCGCCGCATCGCGGCGAGGCGATGATCAATGCCATCGAGCTGTCGCCACATGCCGAGGGTACGGCCTACGTGGCCGTGACCGGTTACAAGCTCAATGACTTTGCGCCCTACATCTACAAGACCACGAACCACGGCAAACGCTGGCGGCGCATCGAGAGCAACGTCCCCGACGGCGCCTTCGTGCGCGTCGTGCGCGAGGACCCGATGGTGCCCGGCCTGCTCTATGCCGGCACCGAAAAGGGATTGTTTGTTTCCTACAATGACGGCGACGACTGGCAGCCCCTGGATCTCAACCTGCCGGCGGTACCGATCACGGACCTGCGCGCGCGCGAGGATGCGCTGGCCGTCGCTACGCAGGGCCGCGCCTTCTGGGTGCTGGATGATCTCTTCGTGGTGCGCCAGGCAGCCGCGGCTGATGCGGCCGCGCCGGTCCAAGTGTACGCGCCGCCGGCATTGGCCATGGGCCGCCCGGGGAGCGGCGCGGGTGACTTCGAGGGCGAGAATCCGTCGCCGGACCTGCCTGTCTACTACTACCTTGGCAAGGACCTTCCGGCCGATACCGCGCTCGCGATCGAGGTGCTCGATGCCGACGGCGCGGTGATCCGCCGGTACAGCAGCGAGGAGACAGACCACGATCGCTGCCGCCTCGACAACCAGGACCCGAGGCGGCCCTTGACGATCGACTACCCCGCCACCGATGCCGGCCTGCAGCGCTGGGACTGGGATCTGCACCGGGAGGACGTCAGCTGCATTGATAATCACACGCTGTTCGAAGGCTACGGCGGCCCGCCGGTGGCGCCCGGGCACTATACGGTCCGGGTGAATGCCGGTGCAGCCTCGGCGAGCGCGCCCGTCGAAGTGCTGCCGGACCCGCGCTCGGACGCGACGGGCGAGGAACTTGCGGCCTGGGTCGCGATGCAGACGCGCATCGCCGCCATGCTGGAAGCGGTCCTCGGCGCCCTGGACGGCGCCCGCGAGGCACGCGCCCAGGTGCAGGGGCTGCTGGCCGCCCACGACGACCCGGCACTCGCCGAGTGGGGCGAGGCCGCCATCGCGGCCATCGACGCCTGGGAGCCGGAGATCACCGAGCTGCGCCACGAGACCTTCGAGGATGAGGATGCCTGGGTCATGCAGCTCGACGGGCAGCTGCGTCACCTCCTGGACGTGGTCGAGGACGGCGGCGCGCCGGTCACCGACGGCGCCCGGGAGCGCCTGGCCGATCTTGAGGCCCGGTGGAACGCGCTGCGCGCGGAGCTGGCCCGGATCGAGGCCGAGTACCTCGCGCCGATCAACGGCTGGGCGGGGGATCACAAGGTGCCCCACGTCCTGCCCCCGCTTGCCGCGGAGGGATGATGGCCGGGCAGGGCGCTACCGGCGCGGGAGCGCCTAGGCGGGGGCCGCCGCGAGGTCCTCGCGCAGGCTCCGCCCGGCCAGCCAGAAGTGAAGCGCCGACCAGGTCATGACCGGCGGCAGCACGTAGAGCATGGCGTAGCGCAGGCTCTCGCTGCCCAGGGTCGGCGCCAGCAGGTCACTGACCAGTCCCACCGTATAGGGCCCGGCACCGAGCCCGATGATATTGATCACCAGGAACAGCAGGGCCGAGGCGGTCGCCCGCATGCGCGGGCCGACGATGGCGTGCGTCGTTGCGATGGTGTTACCGAGGTAGGTCTGGAACAGCAGACCGGGGACGATCGACATGCCGAGGGCGAGGTAGGGGCCGTCGACGAGGTAGACCGCGGCCATGAACGGGACCGCCACAAAGCCGGCGATGCACGGTACCCACGTGTACCAGCGCTGGTCCCGGGGCGCCAGCCGGTCCGCCAGCATGCCCCCGAGAAACACGCTCACCGCGCCGCCGAGGCCGATGATTGCCGCCAGCCAGGTGCCCAGTTCACCGGTCGGCATCTGGTAGCTGCGGATCATGAAGGAGGCGGTCCAGTTGGCGATGCCGTAGCCGCAGAAGGCATTCAGGCCCGCCCCCAGCGCCATGTGGATGAAGGTGCGCCGCGTGCGCAGCACCCGCAGCACCTCGCCGAAGGGCACCGGGTCCGGGTTGGCGCTGGTGTTGTCGTGCAGGCCGCGAACCGGCTCGCGCAGGGTCAGGCGCAGGAGTAGGGCCAGGGCGACACCGGGAACACCGACGACCAGGAAGGCGACACGCCAGCCGAAGAACTCGTTCAGCCAGCCCCCGGCGAGGAAGCCGAAGAGGATGCCGATGTTCACGCCCATGGAGTAGAAGCCGATAGCCGTGGCGCGCCGGTTCGGCGGGAAGATATCGGAGATCATCGAGTGCGAGGGCGGGCTGCCGCCGGCTTCGCCGACGCCGACGCCGATCCGCGCCAGCAACAGCTGCAGGAAGTTCTGCACGTAGCCGCTGAGCGCCGTCATCCCGCTCCAGATGAACAGCGACAGCGCCACGATGTTGCGCCGGTTGCTGCGATCCGCCCAGCGGGCGATGGGAATCCCGGCGGTCACGTAGAAGATCGCAAAGGCAAAGCCGGTGAGAAGCCCGAGCTGGCTGTCCGACAGCGACAGCTCGGCCTTGATCGACTCCTGCAGGATCGCCAGCAGCTGCCGGTCGATGAAGTTGAAGGTGTAGACGATGGTCAGCAGCCCCAGCGCATACCAGCAGGCCGTAGCGCTGCGATAGGGGTTTTCGGGTGGGTCTGCAGGGGTAGCCGTCGGTTGCTCCATAGCACTGATCCTGTCTTTTTATCGTTGTTCCTGCTCTGCTGGCGCACCAGAAAACTGTGCGCCGCAGGGTGTCGGCACTCGCCTGGTGCCCTGGGCCGGTAACCGCCAGCCTGGAGGTTAGCACGGTGATGCCTCGGCGGGGATGTCGTCGCGCCTGCGGGCCGGAACGCGCCCCGGAGCGTGATCGGCACCCGGCACCCGGGGTAGGCATCGCCGTGACGGGGCTGCTATTATCGCCGCCCCGTCACGGGATCTCACGGAGGGGTGCCGGAGTGGTCGAACGGGTCTGACTCGAAATCAGGTGTACGCGCGAGCGTACCGTGGGTTCAAATCCCACCCCCTCCGCCAACTATCGGCTCTAGGCTCTACCCCATTAACGGGGGATGGACCGGTTCTCACTAAACCCGCTTGCATAGGTTATCCGATCGGCCGTCAGGGTCGCTCGGTCAGCCAGCTGAAAAACTCCACTGTATAGCCTCCCGGGTCGGCGACGAGGAAGGCGCGGATCGGAGTGTCCGTGCGGTTCGCGAGCGGTGTCAGGATCTCGATATCGTCGCGGTCCCGCAGGCGCTCATACCACGCGTCCACGTCGGCCGTGACAATGCTGAGCATCACTGCGTTCTCTTCCCGGACCCGGTGGTAGGCCTGCTCGCCCTCGCGCACGATGCCGACGATCGAGTTGGGCGTCAGCCGGAAGAGGCGTGCCGATGCGGATTCGTGGACGGTCTCGAGCCCGAGCGCGCCCGCATAAAACGCCGCCGCGGGCCCGAGGTCCCGGTAGTACAGCATGATCACCGTTTCCTCGATCGACGGTGCAGCCGGGGGTTGTGAAGCGCTGGCCGTGAAAGCTCCCGGAAACGGGATAGTCGCACAGCTAAAGGCGCATGCCGCGAGAAGGGCCCGGCAGCGGTGCGATGAACGGGATCGCTCGCGGTCGTTGAACGGTTCCGCCGTCATGGCCGGTGCCTCGCAGCGCAGGGAAGTGCCAACGCCGGACGATAGGTCATCGAGGCGGAGAACGCCACTGTCGCTGCAGCGGGCCGCGACCTCCGCGGGGCAGCCGCCGCGCGGGACCGGCTAGTGCAGGGTGGCGCTTTGAACCGGCAGGGGGCGGGGCCCGGGTGGGGCCGTTCGGCTGCCCATGGCACTTTCGACCTGCCCCATGCCGCGAAGCGTAAGCTGGCGGCAGGCATTCAGGGCGGCCGTGCGGTCGGCACCGTTTCGCGCAAGGTGCTCGACGAGCGCGCTGGCGCCGGAGATCACCACGATCGCCAGCCGGGTCTGGCGCAGCTGCACCAGCAGTTCAATGAGCTGCTGCGCTGTTTCCTGGTACCGGCTTACGAGGCCGGCGTCTGCCGCGGGGCTGGCCATGAGGTAGATGCCGGCTGCCTCGAGGGCGGTCCCCGCCTGGCGCACACGCTCGGGCGTCGGCACCGGCCGCCCGGCATGCAGCCGCGCATGCAGGTCGAGCCATAGCGAGCGTGCTGCCTCCGTGTCTTCCAGCAGTGCCTGTCGGTGGGTTTTGCAAAGGAATTTCAAGCGCATGGTTGCCCCCGTTAGCTGGCCCATCCCGGGCCGACAACATCAAGATAATGCGAACAATTCGCATTTGCAATTGATCCGGATCAAATCCCGGTCAATCATCGCGGGCGGTCGGGTCACTGCGCGTTCGTTGTCGCCGGGCATGGCTTTGACCCGCCTGCCGCACCGTTTTGTTATATGCTCTCGCGCGACGGACCAGCGCTCCGCGGCGCGGGTCACGATAGCAACGGGGGGGAGCGATCCGCACATGGAAGTACACACCGGTAACCCGCGCTTGCGCGCCATAAAGCGCATCTTCCGCAAGAAGGTCAAGCTCATGCCGCCCGCGGTCGCGGAGGATTGGCTCGACAAGCTGCGAACCCTCTACCGGGACCTCGGGGGACTGGAGTTTCACCCCCTGCAGACGGACCCCGCCATCGTGCCCGGTACTGAGGTCGTCGACCAGGTGCAGGGCCCTAGCAAGGCCGACCCGGTCACCTTCCGCGGCAGCGGGGCAATGGACGCCTACCGTTACCTCACCGAAATCACGGAGCTGGGTTTCGACATTACCCGGGCCGAGCGGATGCTGGATTTCGGCTTCGGCACCGGGCGTGTGCTCGTGCACTTCCTGCCTTTCGACCTCGAGCGTTGCGGCTGTGATGTGAACCAGGTCTCCTACGACTGGACGCGGCAGACGCTCGGTGCCTATGCCGACCTGTCCCTGTCGCGGCTGGAGCCGCCGCTCGCTTACCCCGATAACTACTTCGACCTGATCATCGCCACCTCGGTGTTCACGCATATTCCCGTTGTGATGCAACCGGCCTGGATCGCCGAGTTCCGGCGCATTCTCAGGCCCGGAGGCTACGTCTCGGTCACCGTTCACGACCCGGGCAAGGTGCCGAAGCGATCGCAAGGGCGGGGTTGGCACGAAACGGGCAGGGCGCGCGGTATCCACATGCGCGCCCTGCTCACGGAAGACAAGCTCAAGGAACTCTGGGGCGCGTCGCTCGACTGCCTCGCCGTGCGCCGCTATCCCTCCTCGCAGGCCCGCGTGATCTCCCGAAAATCCGTCTGAGAACAGGCAGGCCTGCCGCACAGGACATCTGCCACCGCAGCCGCGGGCTTCCTGCTATGCTCGGTGCAGGCTGGCCCTGGGCAGCTGCCAGGATCGTGATGAAGAGGGGACGTGCACGTGATGGCTGGTAGTTAACAGCATTCTGATCCTGGTGTGTTCCTATCCGCCCGGCGCCTGTTCTGCTGCGCGGCGGTGTTCGGCCTTGCGCTGGCGCTGCCTGCGATAGCCGCGGACGGAAAACCCCTGACTCTTGAGAGAATCTTTGCGAGCGACAGCTTCAGCGCCCGGATGCCGACTGCCCTGAAGTGGCTGCCGACGGGCACGCGCTACGCCCACGTCGATGGCGGTGCTCGACTACATCCAGGGCGTCGATTACCTGGAATCGCTGCCGTGGATCGATGGCGAGCGCATCGGCTTCTGGGGCTGGAGTGGCGGCGGCTACCTCGCGGCGGCGCTCATGACCAAGGCCGCGCCGCTGTTCAAGGTCGCCGTGAGCGTGGCGCCGGTGATCGACCTGACCCGCTACCAGGCGGTGGGCGTGGAGCGCTGGATGGGCACGCCGGAGGAAAATCCCGACGGCTACGCCCGGGTGAACCTGGTCAACTACGCCGACCAGCTGGAAGGCAAGCTGCTGCTCATCCATGGCACCGGCGACGAGAACGTGAAGTTCGCCTTCACGCTGCAGTTTGCCGACGCGCTCATCAAGGCTGGCAGGCAGTTCGACACGCTGGTCTACGCGAACCAGCGCCACGGCATCGCGGACCATCGCCAGCATGTTTTCAGCACCATGACGCGCTACTTCCGAGAAAACCTCTAGCCCCCGGGTTGTTGCCGACGTCCGCGGGAGCGTGCTATACGAGTAACAGGGGTTTCTGGCGATGACAGTGAACATATTCCTTCCGGGCTTGGATGGTTTTCACCGCACACTGTTGCAATCGGTTCGCGGGGCGGAGGATTACGAATTCCACGGCCTCCTCAGCTATGATCAGGTCGTTCACCCCAGCCACTACCCCATTGCCGACATGCTGGCCGGTGCCCGGCGCCAGCTGGACGCGTTTCCGGGCAGTGTGGATGCGATCATCGGGCACTGGGACTTTCCCACACCGCCACTGATCGCCCAGCTCTGCGCGGAGTACGGGCTTCGCGGACCATCCCTTGCGAGCGTTCTCATCGCGGAGCACAAGTACTGGTGCCGACGGGTACAGGCCCGGACAATGCCGGAGTGCACGCCAGCCTTCGAGGCGGTGAACCCCGGCGATAACGCGGCAGCGGACCGCATCACGCTGGCTTATCCTTTCTGGCTGAAGCCGACGGTCGCGTTCTCCTCACAGCTTGCCTTTTTTATCGGCGACCGGGCACAGCTGGATCACGCCCTCGCGGCCATCCGCCGCGGCATCGGTCTGTTCGGCGAACCCTTCGAGGTGTTCTGCCAAGCCGCCTCCTTCCCGGCAGACGTGCCTGTCGAGCGCGACGCCTGGTGGTGTATCGCGGAGGCCGTCATCGGCGGTGAGCAGTGTACGGCTGAAGGTTATGTCTATCGAGGGGAAGCCGCCGTCTACGCGATCGTCGACTCCCATCGCGAGGGCGTTCACGGCTCCTGCTTTTCCCGTTATCAGCTACCGTCTTCACTGCCGGAGAGGGTTAAGGGCAGGATAAGCGACGCATCCGTTCGGCTGGTGCAGGCCCTCGGTCTGGACAACACGGCGTTCAACATCGAGTTTTTCTGGGACTCGCAGACAGACCGGCTCTGGCTGCTCGAGGTGAACGTGCGCCTGTCGAAGTCCCACTCCCCGCTTTTCCTCGACGTCATGGGGGCGTCCCAGCATGAGGTCGCCATTGACATCGCCCTGGGCAAGCGCCCCGCCTTTCCGCGCCGGGAGGGTCGCTGTCCTATGGCTGCCAAGTTCATGCTTCGCCGTCATCGCGACGCGATCGTTACCCGGGTGCCTACCCATGATGAACTGGCCGACCTGGAAGCGCGCTATCCGGGAGCCATGATCCAGCTCGCCGTGCACGAAGGCATGCGGCTGTCGGAGCTGCCCGGCCAGGACGCTTACAGCTACGAGGTCGCCGTGATCTTTCTCGGCGGTGAGGACGCCGCAGCGCTGGAAGCCAACTACGCGCGGTTGCTCAAGGAACTGCCGCTGGCTTTTGATGAAGAGGCGGCCGCTCCATGAAGACGCGGCGCACCTTCCCCCACGAGGTGCAACACGAGGAGTTGGTGTGGATACCCATGGCCGACGGCGCGCGCCTCGCCGCGCGTCTGTGGCGTCCAGCCACGGCGGAGCCCGTGCCGGCGATCTTCGAGTACATTCCCTACCGCCGCCGCGATAACACCCGGGCCCGCGATCAGGGCATGCACCCCTACTTCGCGGGGCATGGCTACGCCAGCCTGCGGGTGGACCTGCGCGGCAGCGGCGATTCTGACGGCGTGCTCGAGGACGAATACCTGCAGTGCGAACTGGACGACGGCGTGGCTGTGCTGCGCTGGCTGGCCGCGCAGCCCTGGTGCAACGGCCGCATCGGTATGATCGGCATTTCCTGGGGCGGCTTCAACGGACTCCAGATCGCAGCCATGGCGCCGCCGCAGCTGCGCTGCATCATCACTGTCTGCTCGACGGACGACCGCTACGCCGACGACGTGCATCACATGGGCGGCTGTCTCCTGGGTGACAACCTGTCCTGGGCCTCGACCATGTTCGCCTTCAACTCGCTGCCGCCGGACCCGGTCATGGTGGGGGCCCGCTGGCGCGAGCAGTGGATGGAGCGCCTCGAGCACAGTGGTCTCTGGCTGGAACAGTGGCTCCGGCATCAGCGCCGTGACGCCTATTGGCGGCATGGGTCGATCTGCGAAGACTGGTCCGCCGTGCGCTGTCCCGTCTTTGCGGTTTCCGGCTGGGCGGACGGCTACTCGAATGCGGTATTCCGGCTGCTGGAGCATCTGCAGGTGCCGCGGCTGGGTCTGGTCGGCCCCTGGAGCCACAAGTACCCGCACCTTGGCGTGCCGGGCCCCGCTATCGGCTTCCTGCAGGAGGCGGTCCGCTGGTGGGATTATTGGCTCGCAGAGAAGGAGAGCGGCATCATGGCCGAGCCCATGCTGCGGGCCTGGGTGCAGGACAGCGTCCCGCCGGGCAGTTATTACGCAGCGCGACCCGGACGCTGGGTGGGGGAGCCGTCCTGGCCCAGTGGCAATATCGAGGAGCGCGCCTTTACGCTGTCCTACCCGGGGCGGCTGGTTGCGGACGGCGCCCCGGTCGAGGACCAGTCCATGAGCATCGAGTCTCCGCTCAGCGTCGGTCTCTTCGCCGGAAAGTGGTGTTCCTACGCCGCGGCACCTGATCTGCCGCACGACCAGCGCGAGGAGGACGGGGGCTCCCTGGTGTTCGATACGTTGCCCCTGGAGACCGCTCTGGATGTGCTCGGCAATCCCTGGCTGGACCTGGAAGTCAGCGCCGATCGTCCGGTGGCCATGGTCGCCGTGCGGCTGTCGGACGTCGGCGTTGATGACAAAGCGACCCGCGTTACCTATGGGCTGCTGAACCTCACGCACCGCGACAGCTCGAGTGTTCCACAGCCGCTGGTGCCCGGGCAGTTCTACCGCGTGAGCATCAAGTTGAACGACTGCGGCCAGCGACTTCCCGCGGGCAACCGGCTGCGTATCGCCCTGTCCACTTCCTACTGGCCTCTGGCATGGCCGGCACCCGAGCCTGTGCGCCTGACACTGCGGGTCGCGGGCTGCCGGCTTCGCGTGCCGGTGCGTCGAGCGGCGCAGGCGGAAGACGGCCGCATCGGCTTCGGCCGCGCTGAGTCCGCTCCGCCGCTTGCCGTGGAAAACCGGGCGCCGGGGCGGCACTGCTGGCGCGTGCTTCGCGACCTGGGCACCGATGTGGCCACACTGGAGGTGATCAACGACGACGGTACCGTCTATCTTCCTGAGGTCGACCTGGAAATGCAGCGCAGCGCTGAGGAGCGGTACAGCTACCGCGGCTACGACTACGATTCGCTGCGCGGCGAGACCCTCTGGCGGCGCGGCTTTCGCCGCGGCGACTGGTCCGTGCACACGATCACCCGCACGGTTCTCGGCAGCGACCGTGACTGCTTTCACCTGCGCGCGGAGCTTGATGCCTACGAGGGCGAGGCACGGGTCTTCGCGAAAAACTGGAAGCTGTCGATTCCGCGCGATCTGGTTTGACAGTCCGGCGGCATGCTCGTTCCAAGCTTACTTCAGAGTCCCGGCAGAAACCGCCTGCGGCCGGTGAGAACGCCCACCCAGCGGGTATAATGGTGGCATGAGTGGGAACGCCGAACGCTTCGACTGCTGGATCCGCGGCACCTTTGCGGAACTCAACACTGAGCTCGAGGAACGCTACTTCGCGCAGCAAGACCGCGCGAGCGTCGCCGGGGTGGGCGAGGACCTGAAAGCCCGGCTGAAGGCCGAGGGCAATGAGCACATCGGCCGCCTGCTGGCGGAGGGCAACACGGACGAGGGTTTCGACGCGGGCTTCGACCTGCTCGGCAACGTCGGCCTGTTCATGGCGGCCTGCGCCCGCCACGGCGCCGCCGACCAGGCGGCGAAGGATGGCGGCCTGCCCGAGGCATCGGCCCTGGCCCTGCAGCTCGGCGCCAGCCTGGGCGTGACGCCGCGCTTCGCCACCAGTCACCTCACCACCCACAACCGGGCCGTGGAGGGACGCTACAAGAGTTTCACCACGCTGCGCGACGAGTACCTCTTCACCGACTACAACACCCGCGGCATCCTCGGCTACAAGGCGGCCGCGGACGCGCTGCTGCGCAGCCTGCCGCTCGGCGTTCGCCACCCGGTGACGGCGGACCTCCTGCGCATGGCGAAAACGGCCCTCGCCGGGGTGGTGGCGTCCAATGAGCGCCTGTTCGCCGAGCTCGACACGGACCGCTTCTTCTACTGCGTGCGCCCCTATTTCAAGCCGCACCGGGTCGGTCAGCACGTCTACCGCGGTGCCAACGCGGGCGACTTTGCCGGCATCAACGTCATCGACATGCTCCTCGGTCTCTGCCAGGCCGACCATGCCTACTATTCGCAGTTGCTGGTGGACAAGTTCCTCTACATGATGCCCGAGGATCAGGTCATTCTCCGTGACTGCATGCGCCGACGCAGCCTGATGGACGAGTTTCTCGCGCTCCCGGAGTCGGTGCGGCGGGCGCCACCCTGCCGGGAGAACCTCGCCCTGTTTCTCGAGGTCTGCGAGCTGCACGGGCAGACGGCGGCGCAGCACCACGACCAGCTTGTGGCGAAGTTCATCGAGCGTCCTGCGGAGCACCTCGGCGAGCAGCACCAGGACAACCTCACCGCCAGCGGCCCGCCGCTGCCGGTCCTCATGCGCGCGCTGGCGCGGCTGCGGGACCTGCGCCAGGCGGCGGATCGCGACGACATTCCCTCGCGCCACGCCGACATCCAGCGCCTGCGGGCGAGCCTGGCGTGATGGAAAACGCGGAGAACGGCGCGGTATTGCGAAGCCGCTTCGACCTCGGCCCCGGCACCTACCTGCTCAACCACTCCGTCGGCCGCCCGCCCGTGGACAGCCGGGAGGCCTTCGTGGCCGCTTTCTACGCGCCCTGGGCCGGCGGTGCCGGCGAGCCCTGGCCGGCCTGGCTGGCGGCGGTCGAGCGCTTCCGCGGCGCGATCGGTCGCCTGCTTGGCGCCCGCGGCGACGATATCTGTCCGCAGCCGGATGTCTCTACGGGCTTTGCCCGCCTTCTCCAGTGCCTCCCGGGGCTCACCGGCCGGCGCGAAGTGCTCCTCAGCGAGCGCGCCTTCCCGTCCCTTGGCTTCGTCGCCGAGTGCTCCCGCGCTCTCGGTCTTGTGCCGCGCTTCCTGCCGGCCGGCGTCGACGAGCGGGACCCGGCACAGTGGCGGGCGCAGCTCAACGCCGACACCGCGCTGGTGCTGGTCACCCAGGTGCAGTCGAACACGGGCGTGCAGGTTCCTGTGGCCGAGGTCTGCGCCGCCGCTCGCGAGCAGGGCGTGCTGTCGGTAGTGGATGCCGCGCAGGCCGCCGGCATCCTGCCCATCGACGTGGCGGCGCTTGAAGCGGACTTCCTGCTCGGTTCCTGCGTCAAGTGGCTCTGCGGTGGCCCCGGGGCCGGCTTCCTCTGGGTGGCCCCGGCCCTGGTGGAACGCTGTGAGCCGACGGCCGTCGGCTGGTTCTCTCACGCCGACCCCTTCGCCTTCGACATCCACGACTTCCGCTACCACCCCGGCGCGCTGCGCTTCTGGGGCGGCACGCCGTCCATCGCGCCCTACGCGATGGCCGCGCACAGCGTCGAGTGCCTGCTGGCGGTCGGTGTCCCGGCGATCCGGCGCCGCAACCTGGTCCTGGGGGACCGGCTCCGCGCCGGTGTCCCGGGCGAGTGCCGGGTGTCGCCGGCGGCGCCGGGCGAGCGCAGCGGGACCGTCATCCTCGATTTTGGGGCGGCGAATGACGCGGTGAGCAAGGCCTTTGCCGCTGCGGGGGTGCAGGTCGATCGCCGGGCCCCGGGCTTCCGGCTGTCACCCCACGTGTACAACGACGAGAGCGACATCGACACGGCGCTCGCGGCGTTGCGGGATGCCGGCGTCGCCTGACCCCGGCGGCTTGCCATGAACTACCTTGCCCACGCGCTTCTCGCCCAGCCCGATGCGGGCGCGCTCATCGGCAACCTTGCCGGTGATCACGTCAAGGGTCCCCTGGCGGGCCAGGCCCTTCACCCGCGGGTCGCCGCCGGCGTGCGCCGGCACCGGCGGGTCGACGCGCTGACCGACGCGCATCCGGCCTACCGGTCGGCGCTGCGGGTGTTCCCGGCCGGCGAGCGGCGCTATGCCGGGGTCGCCCTGGACATCGCCTTCGATTACTACCTTGCCCGGCACTGGTCGCGCTACGCGGAGGAGCCCCTCGAGGCTTTCCGGCAGCGGGTCTACCGGGTGCTGCGGACCCATGACCGCTGGCTGCCGCCGGCCTTCGCGCCGCTCGGCCGCGCCTGGGCGGACGCGGAATGGCTGCGCGCCTATGAGACGCGGTCGGGGATGGAGGCGGTACTGGCGCGGCTGGCCAGGCGGCGCCGGCGGGAGCTGCCCGTCGCCGCGCTGATAGTGACCCTGGCGCGGGAGGATGCCGCGCTCGAGGCCGCGTTCCAGGTGGTTTTCCCCGCCGTGCGCGCAGCGGTGGCGGGGTCGCCGGGCTCGCTAGAGGACCGGTAGCGTCACCGCCGGCAGCTGGCGCAGCGCCGGCCTGGCGAACAGGAAGCCCTGGAACCGGCGGATACCGAGCCCGTACAGGTAGCGCAGCTCTTCCTCCGTCTCGACGCCCTCGGCGATGATATCGATGGCGAGTGCCCGGCAGGTGGTGGCCACGCCCTGGCAGATCGCCTGCCGGGTCGGGCTGCTGTCGACATCGCGGATCAGTCCCATGTCGAGCTTGATCAGGTCGGGCTGGAACTCCGCGAGGCGCGACAGGCCTGCGTAACCCGCACCGAAATCGTCAATGGCGGTGGTGAAGCCGCACTCCCGGTAGTACTGGAAGATATGGCGGAGGTGGTCCGGGTCGCCGATGTCTTCCCCCTCGGTCACTTCGAAGATCACCCGCTCCTGGGGGAATCCGTATTCCCGGGTGGCGGCGAGGGTGGTGCGGATGCAGCTCTCGGGCTTGTAAATCGCATTGGGGAGGAAGTTGATGCTGAGCCGGCTCTCCATGCCGAGCTCGGCAGCGAGCTTTACTGCCTTCACACGGCAGCTCTGGTCGAAGCGGTAGCGGTTGCTGCTGTCCACCTGCGCCAGAACGCTTCGCGCTGGTTCGCCGCCGGGGCCGCGCACCAGGGCCTCGTGCGCAAAGGTCTCGCGGCGCTCGAGATCGACGATCGGCTGGAAGGCCATGGTGAAATCGAAGTCGAGGCTGGCCGCATTCTCGCACTCCCGGCAGGTGAGGTCCCGGAAGTCGTCGGGTTTGGCTCGGCTCATGTCCATTGCGGTACTGTTCTGTTCCTTCATGTCTGGGGTGGCGATGTTACCAGCAATGGCGCTCGCTGCCCCGGCGGGTTACTGGTAAAGGTTGGCTCGCCGTGAGGGTTCCGCCCCGGGCACGCCGCGCCATGGGCCGTCCTTCAGAGCGCCCAGGCCGCGGCGCCACGCCTGCTTCCGGGCCGCCAGGAGCGATAGTCCGACTGTTCGTCTGCCCGCGACAGCACCAGCTGCCAGAGCCGGGAGCGGCCGGCGCGGAAGGTGCCGGCGCAGCTCAGCAGGTAGTAGCGCCACATGCGGTAGAAGCGCTCGCCGTAGCGGGCCGCGAGTGCCGGCCAGACGGCGTCGAAGTTGCGCCACCAGGCGAGGAGGGTGCGGTCGTAGTCGGCACCGAACTCGTGCCAGTCGCGCAGCGCGAACTGCCCCTCCAGCGCTGCCGTCAGCTGGGCAGCGGAGGGCAGCTTGCCGTTGGGGAAGATATAGCGATCGATCCAGGGATCGCCGGCGGCGTGACTGTGGCTCGCCCCGATGCTCTGCACCAGCGCGAGGCCGTCCGGCGCGAGGACCTCGTCGACGACCCGGAAGAACGTCCCGTAGTTCTTCGGGCCCACGTGCTCGAGCATGCCCACTGAGACCACCTTGTCGAAGCGGCCCTGCAATTCCCGGTAATCGCGGAGGGCGATGTCCACGGGAAGCCCGGCGCAGCGCTCGCGCGCAAGGGCCTGCTGCTCCCGCGACACCGTGATGCCCAGCACCTCGACGCCGTGATGTCTCGCCGCGTGTTCCGCCAGTCCCCCCCAGCCGCAGCCGATATCGAGGAGCCGCTCCCCGGGCCCCAGCCGGAGCTTTGCGCAGATCATCGCCAGCTTGTCGTGCTGCGCGTCCGCCAGGGAGCCTGCCTGGCCCCAGTAGGCGCAGCTGTAGGAGAGGCTCGGATCGAGCATGGCCTCGAACACGTCGTTGCCGATGTCATAGTGCTTTCGTCCGACCTCGAAAGCCCGGCTACGGGACTGGCGGTTCAGGGCCAGGTTCAGGAGCCTGTTCCAGCCGATGCTGGTGAGGAGGCGTAGCCGCGGCAGGTGCCGCAGGCGGTCGTCGATGCGCGCGCGCAGGAGCCGGTTGAAAAGCTCGTCGAGCCGGCTGCAGTCCCAGAGGCCGTCCATGTAGGCTTCGCCGAAACCCAGCGAGCCGGACGCCAGAACGCGCCGGTAGACTTCGGGGTCGTGGACCTTAAGGTCCCAGGGCGCATCGCCATCGATGCGTACCCCGGATCCCTCCAGGAGCCCGGCGATGAGTCGGGGTGGCGGGTGTGCTGCATGCTCCCACTCACCTGCGCTGTCACGCGCGAGTGCCCGTGGCATGTGCCCCCCTTACCGTGGTGGTCTATCCGTTCACTGGTAAAGTGCGTCGCTATCCACTCCCCGAAGGGTAGCAGCCAGGGTTTTTTTTGCGTAGTGGCCTACCGGCCCCGGTGCCCGGAGGGCCTAGAGCGCCAGGTAGGCGCTTACCCGGTCCAGCTGCGCCTGCTGCTGTTTCAGTTCCTGCCGTGCCACCGAGTGCAGGTGCACCTCGTCCGGCCCGTCGGCGAGGCGAAGAACGCGGCCGGCGGTGTACAGGTCTGCCAGCGGCGTGTCGGGGCTCACCCCCATGGCACCCCAGGTCTGCATGGCCCGGTCGGCGACCCGCGAGAGCACGTTCGGCGCCACCACCTTGATCATGGCCACTTCCTTGCGCGCGCCCTGCGGCCCGCGGTCGTCGAGGAGGGCGGCGGTCTTCAGCACGAGCAGGCGTGCCTGTTCGATCTCCATGCGTGAATGCGCGATCCACCCGGCCACGGCACCGTGCTGGTGCAGGTAGCGGCCGAAGGTCTTGCGCTCCTGGCTGCGCGCGACCAGCAGCTCGAGGGCTACCTCGGCCATGCCGATGGCGCGCATGCAGTGGTGCACCCGCCCCGGGCCGAGGCGGGCCTGGGCGATGAGAAAACCGTCCCCCTCGCCGGCGATGAGGTTCTCCCGCGGTACCCGCACATTCCGGAACAGCACCTCCGAGTGACCCTCGGGGGAGACGTGGTTAAGCGTCGGGATGTTGCGGACGATCTCGACGCCGTCGGCATCGATGGGCACGATAACCATGGACTGCTGCCGGTACTTGTCGGCGTCCGGGTCCGTCTTGCCCATGACGATGAAGAAGGCGCAGTGGGGGTGGTGCGCATTGGTGATGAACCACTTGCGCCCGTTGATCAGGTAATGGTCGCCGTCGGCGCGGATGGCGCACTGGATGTTGCTGGCGTCCGAGGAGGAGGTATCCGGCTCGGTCATGGCGAAAGCCGAGCGGGTCTCGCCCGCCAGCAGCGGCGCCAGCCAGCGTGCTTTCTGCGCCTCCGTACCGAACAGGTGCAGCACTTCCATGTTGCCCGTGTCCGGCGCATTGCAGTTGAAGACCTCCGGGGCCCAGGGGACGCGTCCCATGATCTCCGCCAGCGGCGCGTATTCGAGGTTGCTCAGGCGGGTACCGGGTTCGCCGTCCTTCAGCGTCGGCAGGAAGAGATTCCACAGGCCCTCGTCGCGGGCGAGTGTTTTGAGGTCTTCCATGAAGGAGACGGGGTACTGGCCCGCAGCGACCTCGGCGCGCCAGGCGCCCAGCCTCGGCAGGATGTACTCGTCCATGAATTGCCAGAGCTGCTGGCGGAGCGCCTCGACGCGGCGGCTGTAGTTGAAATCCATGCTCGCTCTCCGGTGCTGGCAACGCCGCTCAGCATAACAGTTGCCGGGGACGCGCCCGAGCCCACCCCGGGGGTGAATGCCGGGCTAGGAAGTGCGTGCCACCCGGGGCCGGGCGACGGTCCGCCGGATATCCTGTGCCACGTAATAGAGCGTCGGTACCAGGAACAGCGTGACCGCCGTCGAGAAGAACACGCCGAAGGCCACGGAAGTGGCCATGGGCTTGACGAACTGTGCCTGGATAGAGGTCTCGAGCTGGATCGGCAGCAGGCCCAGGAAGGTGGTGAGGGAGGTGAGCATGACCGCACGGAAGCGGATCGGACCGGCCTCGAGGACGGCCTCTTTCCAGTCGTGGCCCTCATCGATGAAATGGTTGATGAAGTCCACCAGCACGAGGCTGTCGTTCACGACCACGCCGACCAGGCCGATGATGCCGATGGCGGAAAGGATGCTGACATCCATGCCGAGGATCAGGTGGCCCAGGAAGGCGCCGGTGACCCCGAAAGGAATCACGGACATGATCAGCAGCGGCTCCAGGTAGCTCTTCAGTGGTATCGCCAGCGCCGCGTAGATGAGCAGCAGCACCAGCAGGCCCCCGTAGAGCAGGGCCTGCGAGGTGTCGCGCTGCTCTTCCACCTCGCCGGCGACGCTGTAGTGCACAGACGGATGCCGGGCGAGGATGTCCGGCAGCATGTCGCGCTCGATCAGGTCCATGACCTCGGTCGTGGAAATCAGCGCCTTGTCGACATCGGCCTGTACGTCGACGACCCGCGACAGGTCGATACGGTTGATCACGCTGAGGCCGAACTGTTCCCGGGCGTGGCCAACGACGGAGAAAGGCGCCCGGTTGCCGTTGGGCAGGCTGATCCAGAGTTCCTGCAGTGTATCGAGGCGCGTGCGGTCTTCTTCCGGCAGGCGCACATAGACGCGCACCTCGTCGCGGCCGCGCTGCACCCGCTGTACCTCGGCGCCGAAGAAGGCCTGGCGGACCTGGCGGGCGAGCTCCACGTCCGTGAGGCCCAGGGCCTCGCCCTCGGGAGTGACGCGGATGTCCAGCTCGCGGCCGCCGGCGTTGAAGCTGTCGCGGATGTCGCGCACGCCATCCACCTGGGCCAGCTGCAGCTTGAGCTCGCTTGCCGCCTGGCGGAGCTGTTCCAGGTCGCGCCCCCGAAGCTGCACGTCGATCGGCGAGCCGCCCGGGCCCGCCGCGGCATCGAGGCGGAAGGAGCGCACGCCGTGCAGGGTGCCGAGCTCCTCGCGCAGCCAGCCGCCGAGTTCCACCGAGTCGATGTCGCGCTTCTCGCTGACGATGAGCTCGATGATCAGCCGCGCCGAGGTATCTGTCTCCGAGAGCAGGTGCAGCGTGCGGATGACATCGCGGCCCGCGGCGTCCTGGGCCTTGAAGCGCTCGTTCATGGCCCAGGCCGCGTCCTCGATACGTCGCGCGTAGTCGTGGGTCCGCTGCCAGGGTGTGCCCTGAGGCATGTCGAGGTTGATGTCGATGGCGTCCGAGGGCACGGAGGGGAAGAACACGACGCGCAGGATCCCCGACGGCACCAGCGCCAGGCAGACCATGAGGCCGGCGAGGAACAGGGCCAGGGTGGTGTAGCGGTAGTGCACGGCCTTCGCGAGCGTGCGCCGGTAGGGCCCGCGGGCGAAAGCGATCATGCCCCGGGAGACGCGCTGCTGCAGGCGCCGCACGGGGCCGAGGCGGTCGCCCGGTTGCGGCACGCGGATGTGGCGCAGGTGGGCGGGGAGCACAAGCTTGGTCTCGATGAGCGAGAAGACCACGCAGAAGATGACCACGTAGCCGAGCTGCGACAGGATCCGCGCGAAGCCCTCGGTGAGGAACAGGCTCGGCCCGAAGGCCACGGCGGTGGTGAGGGCGCCGAAGACCGTGGCGGTGGTCACCCGCTGCACCCCGCCGACAACGCTGTCGATGCCCCTGCCCTCCTTCTCGAGCGACGTGTAGGCACTCTCCGACGTCACGATGGCATCGTCCACGAGCAGGCCGAGCACGAGGATGAAACCGAAGACCGAGAGCACGTTGATGGACACGGGCAGGCCCAGGAAGCCGATGGTCGCCAGGCAGCCGAGTACGGCGAAGGGCAGACCGACGACGACCCAGAAGGCCAGGGCGAGGTCCAGGAACAGGGCGAGGGCGATGATGACCAGGATGGCGCCGGAGGCGGCGTTGCGCAGCATGAGCTCGATACGCCCGCGCAGGATGCGGCTCTGGTCGCCCCAGGCCTGCAGACCGATGCCCTCGGGCAGTTCCGCTTGCTTCTCCGCCACGTAGTCCTTCACCAGCGAGGTGATCTCGAGAACGTTCTGTGCGCCGACGCGGTCGATGTCGAAGGTGAGGGCGGGTTCGCCGTTCACGCGCGACAGTACCGGCTGCTCGGCGAAGCCGTCGCGTACCGTGGCAATGTCGCCGAGGCGGATGCGCGTGCCGTCGTCACGGCTGATGAGCGTAAGCTGCTCGAAGTCCCGGCCGCGGTAGGCCTGGGAGGTGGAGCGCAGGGTGATCGCGCCGGCGTCGGTGCGCAGGAGGCCGCCCGGCAGGTCCCGGGAGCGCTGCTGGATGGCATTCACCACGGCATCGAAGGTGAGGCCATAGCGGCGCATGCGCTCGTCCGACAGTTCGATGGATAGTTCGTAGTCGCGCTCGCCGAGCACGGCGATCTCGCTGATGTTGCCGAGGGCGAGGATCTCCTCGCGAATCTCTTCGGCCAGCTCCTTGAGCTGCCGTGGATCGATCTCGCCGAAGAGGCTCACGCGGATCGCCCCGGTGGCGGCCTCGATCTCCTCGACGATCGGCTTCTCGGCGTCGGCGGGGAAGGAGGAGATACCGTCGACGCGCACCTTGGCGAGATTCACGGCCCTGGCCATGTCACTTCCGGGTTCCATGCGTACGGTGACGACGCCCACACCCTCCCGCGCCTCGCTGCGGATCTCCTTGATGCCGACGATGTCGCGCACCGCCTCCTCGATGCGCAGGATGATGCCGCGCTCCACTTCCTCCGGGGAACTGCCCGGGTAGGGCACGGTGACCGTGAAGGTCTCCGTCGGGAAGGAGGGGAACACTTCCTTGTCGAGGGCCTGCATGGCATAGAGGCCGGCGACGACGACGATGAGCAGGAGCAGGTTGGCGGCAACGGGGTTGCGCGCCATCCACGCGACGGCGCCGCGCCGGCGGTCTGGCGGTGTGTATTCAGTCATCGAGGAGGGCGACCGCCATGCCGTCGAACATGAGCTCCAGGCGGGTGGTCACCACGCGCTCCCCGTCTGCGAGGCCGTCGGTCACCAGGGCGCGGCCATCGCTCAGGCGAGCCACGGTGACCGCGCGCCGCTCTAGGGCGCCGTCGGCGAAAAGAAAGACATCCCGGCCGTGGAGGGCATCCTGCGGGAGTTCCACGGCGCGCTCCACCGGCTGCCCCGGGATCTCCGCGCGGACGAACAGGCCGAAGGGCAGCGGTTGCGCGTGGCGGTTCCCGTCCAGCGGGTTCTCCACCTCCACCACGACCGGCACCACCCGGGTCTCGCTGTCGAGGCGCGCCTCGATGCGCAGCAGCTGGCCGGTCCAGCGTGTCTCGGGGCTGCCCCCCTCGGCATAGAGGTCCACCGGAGCCGGGTTCCTGCCATCGATGAAGGTGATGTCCCGGGGCGGCACCGGCAGGCGGATCTCCGCGCGGTCAGCGCCGAGAATGCGACCGACCGCCGTCCCCGTACTGATGAACTGCCCAAGCTCCACCCGCTGCTCGTCGATGACCGCGCGATAGGGTGCCGTGATTTCCGTATTGGCGAGGTCGCGCTCGGCGCGGGCGATGCGCGCCCGGGCCGCGGCGACCGTCGCTTCGGCCTCGTCGATGCGCGCGGACTGGCGCAGGGCCCTGGCGTCGGCGAGGGCCAGCTCGGCACTGGCCAGGGCCTGCCGCGCCTCGGCGAGGGCCAGCTCGTAGTCGGTGCGGTCGATGCGCAGCAGGGGCTCGCCGGCCTCGACAACGACGCCCGGTTCGAACTTCGGCGACTGCCACAGGATGCGCCCGGAGACCTGCGCCGCCAGTTCGAGCTCCCGCGAGGCGGTGACGTTGCCGTGGGCGACGACGGTGACGGGCACGGTGCCGAGGGCAACGGGCCGGACCGCCACCTGCGGCGGGGGTGTGGCGACGTTGCGCGCCTCCAGCTGGGGCCGGCTCTTGATCATGAAGACGGCCACGGCGGCCGCGGCAGCGAGGATGGCGAGGGGTCTCGCGAGGCCGAGAAGTCGTGACATCAGGGGTGGCGTTCCGTTGGCTGTGGCGGCGCTCTGCTAAGGGGCTGTACGCGGGCGACGCGCTTTCCCGTCGACCGCATCCCTTTACGCAGCGTGGCGCACTTTGGCTCTTGTGACTCTGCTGGGCGCCATTATGCCACGGTGCGGCAGGCCACCGGTGGCCCGAAGGACGGTGTGAGAAAACTCATGTGAAATAGTGCGATCTTTTTTTCTTAATCGGTGCTATGCTTGGGGCGTTTGAGCATTGCAGCACTATGTCCTCTGAGTTCGTCCCGGCCGTTCCCGGCCAGCGTCCGATTTGTCCATAAGGCCCCGCAAGACTTCAAGCACGACCGCCCCTCGTGGGCAACCCTTATTGGATAGAAAGGAAACGCATCATGGCAGCATCCACCGGCACGGTTAAGTGGTTCAACGAAACCAAGGGCTTCGGCTTCATCGAGCAGGATAACGGCCCGGACGTCTTTGCCCACTTCAGCGCCATCAACGGCAGCGGCTTCAAGACCCTCCTCGAGGGCCAGAAGGTCTCCTTCGACGTGACCCAGGGTCAGAAAGGCCCGCAGGCGTCGAACATCGAGGTGGTCGCCTGAGCCCGCTCAGCTGACGCAGAAAGGCCCGCGCAAGCGGGCCTTTTTTTTGTTCTCGCGTCATTCCCGGGGGGAGCGCGGGATACTTCTCTCAGTCGCTCCCCGATACACGCTTTGTGGGGGCATCCTCCAGCAGCCGCCCCTACCGCTCTGGAAGACATGCCGAGCCTGGAGTGCGGGAGGCGGCAGGGGGGA
>NZ_JBTOLW010000021.1:0-68223 GCF_054552115.1 Pseudohaliea sp.
GAGCCCGCGGGTTGGACCATTTCCGAAAACGGGAAGTAAGAAAAGAGGGAGAAGGGCCCCGCGCCGTGGCGACCCCAGGCGGCCGCGGCGCGCTCCAGGTCCTCGACGACAAACGCCAACTGATAAACACTTTCCGTACCGTGCAACGCGGCCATCTGTCCGGTCCTCCGCGGGGAGCGCTGCACCCCCCCTAGAGGGATGCCTCCAGCTCCAGCGTGTAGAAACGCGGCTGCCCGGGGTAGGCGGGCGCAAAGCCGAGCCCGGAAAAGTCCAGCAGACTGTGGAAATACTCCTCGTCAAAGCAGTTCCGACAGCGCAGCAGCACCTTGTACTTCTGGTTCTCGCTTTCCCAGCCGACGGTGGCGTTGGCAATGTCGTAGGACGACTCGGAAATCGGTGCGTTAGTGATCGTCAGGTAATGATCCCCGATCATGCTGTAGTCGAAGTTGGCAATGAGCGACCCGTTCCCGGAGCCGAGAGGATAGATCGCCGAAACACCCACCTTGCCCTGGAAGCCCGGCAGTCGCTGCAGGTCGTCGCCGAGCACGCTATCCAGCCCCGGGGGCAGGTCGTCGGCATATTCGCCGTCCATGAGCGCGAAGTTCGCATACAGGTCGAGCACGCTGTTGACGCGATAGGTGCCCTCAGCTTCAAGCCCGTAGATTTCCGCGTCGGTCGTCGCACCGGAAAAACCACCGTTGACGTTGGTAAAGGTGTTGAAGAGATCCTGAAAGTCCGTATAGAACATCGCGACGTTTGCTCGCACACGATTGTCGAACAGCTGGCTCTTCAGGCCGACCTCATAGGAATCCACGATTTCCGCGGGAAAGTCGGTCAGCTCCTCCGGATTCGGGAACACGAGGCGGGCAAGCCAGCCGCCCGACTTGAAACCCCGTGAGTAGCTGGCGTAGAGATTCAGGTCATCGCTGGGCGACCAGTCGATGCCGATCCGCGGCGTGAACTCGTCAAACTCGATGTCCGTCGGTGTACCTAGACTTTCGACGACGCCGGTATCGAACAGCTGGATTCGATCGGCGGGAAGCGCCGGGAAGTTGCCCGGTGCCGGGGCCGTGTAGAACTGCACGTCGATGTTCTTCTCTTCGGTCGTGTAGCGTCCACCGAGGAACACCGAGACGTCCGCGCTAAGATTCCAGGTGAGTTCACCGTAAACGGCGTAACTCTCCGAGTCGGTCTGCAGGTGCTGCTCGAAATACAGCGGAGGAGCCGTTACGAAACCACCTTCGCCCGGCACACGAAGATTGAACTCGTTGCCCAGGATCGCATCGCTCTCCTCCTTGAAGTAGAACAGTCCGGAGGTGTACTCGAAGCGACCCTCATCGAAGGAACCGGAGAGGTTGAATTCCTGGCTGATCTGGTCCGAGTCGTTGTCGGTGAAGAGCTCGTAGATCGGCGTCACGCTGTCGGACAGGTCGAGATTGTAGACCTGGATCGTCTCCCGCACCGCGGTAATGGATTTCAGCGTTGTGTCCGGACCGATATCCCAGAAAGCAGTAAGCGAATAGCCTGATGCTTCGCCGAGGTTGCGCTGCTCCGTGTCCGAGTAAAGATCAAACAGCCCGATGAAGGGAGGTTCGGAGGGCAGCGGGGCGAGGTTGGCCGGGTAGACCGAGTCGCTGTCATCCTCCATGTAGTCAGCCGCGGCGATGAAGCGGAGCGTGTCCGACGCCTGCCACAGTGCAGCCACGCGCCAGCCCATGAAATCAGTCTTGTTCACGTCCCGGCCGAGAGTCAGGTTGTCGGAGTAACCATCGTCCTCCTGCTCCATGTAATTCACGCGCACCGCCAGCTTGTCCTCGACGATGGCCGTGTTGAAGCTGCCGCGCGCGAACCACTGACCATAGTTGCCGACACCGGCGCTGATCCGCCCGGTGGTCTCGAACTCGGGCTCCTTGGTGATGACCTTGACCGCACCGGCAGAGGAGTTACGCCCGTAGAGCGTGCCCTGGGGCCCGCGCAGGACCTCGATACGCTCCAGGTCATAAAGAGCGAAGTTGTTCACGCCCTGGCGCGCGATGTACACGTCATCGACATACACACCGACAGCGGGGTCCACGGTGACGATCGACTCGGTCGTACCGATACCACGGAGGAAGAAAGTGACGGCGGTGTTCTGGCCGACGTTGTTGGAGCCGATGAGACCGGGTACCTCGGTGAAGATATCCTCTGTGGAGAGGATCTGGCGGCGCTCCATACTCGCTTCGTCGAGCGCGGTTACCGCGATGGGAACCTGCTGCAGGTCCCCCGAGCGCCGCTGTGCCGTGACGACCAGTTCCTCGAGAACAGCAGGCTTGTCCCCGCCGGCCGCTTGCGCCAGGGCCTGGGGATTGAAGGCGGGCAGAGCAACAGCCGCTGCGACGGAACTAGCGAGGATATGCTTGGCTTTCATGGTGATTCTCCGACTGGTTACCACGGTGACTGTTCTTCTCAGGTGGCTCTGGCAGCCCTGGCACTGCGTCGCATTGTTCCGGAATGCCGACGGTCGAGATTGTCTCGGTGACGCGGTGCCATGGTCCCCCCTGCGAGCAACCATACTACTGGATACAGGTATGTAAACGGGTCTTTCATGTATATGAACCACGATTCGCCATCCAGCGACGCAATACCTACACTGCCAACCTTTTCAGGAAGCGGGGCTTTTCATGGAACTGGACAACGACAACGCAGCACTGGTGGTAATCGACATGCAGGTCAGCTTCTGTAAACCGGAGGGAAAGGTCGCGGCTATCGGTCTCGACACGAGCGCCTGCCAGGCGGCCATCACGCCCTGCGCGGAAGTGCTGGAGGCGGCGCGGCAGGCTGGCCTGCCCATTTTCTTCACCCGCTACGTATACGCAGACGACTACGCCGACGGCGGCGTGATGATCGAGCACCTGATGCCGGAGCTCGCGGAAGTCAATGCCCTGCAGGCGGGCTCGGCCGACGCCGAGATCGTCCCGGAACTCGCACCCCTGGCCGGCGAACAGGTTATCGACAAGAACCGTCCCAGCGCCTTCTACGGGACGGATTTCGCATCCCGGCTGGCCGCAGCGGGCGCTGAACAGCTCGTTGTCTGCGGCGTTACCACCAACTGCTGTGTTGAAAGCACGGTCCGCGATGCCAGCCACCGGGACATGCAGGTGTTCGTAGTGGCCGATGGCTGCGCCGAGCTCGATCCGGAGCGGCATGCCGTCTCCCTGCGAACCATGGACATGCTCTTCGCCGACGTGATCAGCATCGACGCCTTCCGGAACGGCCTCTCGTGAGCGAGGCGGCCGCGGGCGAGCAGCATGGCAGCGATTATCCTCCCGCGGGTATCGCCTGGTACTCCATCGGCATCCTGCTCGTGGCGTACACGATTGCGTTCATCGACCGCACGATCCTGGCCTTGCTCGTCGGCCCCATCCAGCGGGATCTCGGCATTTCCGACACGCTCATGGGGCTCCTCCACGGTATTGCCTTTGCCCTGTTTTATGCGGCCCTCGGGATACCGATCGCCCGCCTCTCGGACCGCTACTCGCGACGCTGGATAATCCTGACCGGCATGGTGCTTTGGAGCTTCATGACCGCAGCCTGCGGGGTCGCGCGCAATTTCTGGCACCTGTTCCTGGCCCGTGTGGGCGTCGGTATCGGCGAGGCGGCCCTGTCGCCGGCCGCCTACTCCATGATCGCCGACATGTTTCCGCCACGGAGCCTCGGACGCGCACTGGGCGTTTACTCCTCCGGGGTTTTCTTCGGCGCGGGCATCGCGTTCATGCTCGGCGGCGCCATCATCGGCGCCCTGGACAGCGTTCGCTCCCTGGAACTGCCGCTAGTGGGCGCTATCCGCTCCTGGCAGGCGGTGTTCTTCATGGTCGGTATTCCCGGCGCCCTCTTCGCCCTGCTCATGCTCACGGTCCCCGAGCCCCGGCGGAAGTCACTCGTACCGGGCGCGAAACCCGGCGTGCTACCGGGGCTGTGGCGCTACATGGTCGAGAACCGGCGGGTCGTCGGGGGGCACTTCCTGGGCTTCTCCCTCCTTGCTGTTGTCTTCAATGGCTACGTTGCGTGGGCGCCAACCCAGCTCATTCGGGACTTTGCTGTCGGTGCAGGAGAGGCGGGGCGGGCACTCGGGCTGGTCATCTTTCTCTTCGGGGGCACCGGCATCATCGTCGGAGGCATGGTCGCCGACCGACTGGCCCGGCGTGGCTATGCCGACGCCAACATGCGCGCCGGGGTCATTGCGGCCGCAGGCCTGCTCCCGGCCTGCGTCCTGGCACCGCAGATGCCGGGCTTCGGTACCAGTATTGCCATGTACGCGGTCTTTTTCTTCTTTTCGAGCTTCCCTTACGGGGCCGCCGCCGCGGCACTTCAGGTCATGGCTCCCCATGATCTGCGCGCCCGCCTGTCGGCCATCTACCTATTGACCCTGAACCTGATCGGAATCGGCCTCGGCCCCCTGGCCATTGCCGCTGTCAGCGACCATCTCCTGGGCGGCAAGGCGTTCCTCGGCAACGCAATGAGCATCGTCTCCCTCGTGGTCGTTCCCCTGGGCGCGGCAATCCTCGCCTTGACGCTACCGCGTTTCCGGCAGCTGGTGGGCCGGGCCACAGCCACAGCAGGATAGCCGCCGGCGTCACAACGGCTCCCAGCGCCGCAGGGTGAGGCCAAGGCGGGTGACGCTCAGGAGCCGGAAGGTTCCCCCGGGGGACCGCCGGCGCGCAGGAGAAGCCGGATGTCATCCATCAGCGCCGTCGCTGCCGGGCTGAGACGCCGCCCCCGGACTGTCATCAGTCCCGCGCGGCGGGTGGTGGTAGGCTGACCCACCCTTACACGTTTCAGCATCGGATGGGTTATGCCATCGTAGCTGCGGGTGGCCATGGCAGGAGAAATCATGAACAGAAAGTCGTCCGATAGCATCAACTGAGCACCCACCATGGCCGCGTCAGTTCGAATGATCTTGGTCGGTGGATCAAGGCCTTCGGCAATGAACGCTTCCCTGATGATCTGCCAGTCACTGGGCCGGCGCCGGGCGACCAGCCAGGTGTAGGGTTGCAGATCTTTCAGCGTTGGTCGCTTGAGTTTGACCGCAGGGTGTTGGGCGCGGGCAACGACAATGTCATTGAGGCTGTAGAGGAACTCGCTGACGACACCGCGCGGAGAGGCCTCAGCTGGCCCGATTGCCCCAAGTACAAAGTCGAGCTCACCCTCGATCAGCTGATTCAACAGCGTCTCGGAATAGTCTTCGAGTAGCGAGATCTCTACATCAGGCCGCTGATGGTGGAAATGGCGCACCGCTGCTGCAACCACACCGATGTCGCAGATCTCACCAATACCGATGGCGACCTTGCCCGCCCGCGCGCCCTGTAGCGCCTGCACGTGATGCACTGCCAGTTCAATGCCATTCAGCTGGCTTCTCGCATACTGCAGGAAAGCATCACCATAAATCGTCGGGGTCGTCTGGCTTCCCTGCCCTCGATTCACGAGTTTGACCCCTACAATCTGCTCGAGCTTGGTGATACTCCGACCAAGGGCCTGCTGGGTGATGCCGAGAACTTTCGACGCCTCGGCCAGGCCACCACGCTCAAGCACCGCTACGAAACGCTCCAGTTCCTTGTAACTGATATCCAGCGTGGGATTCCGTTCCTTCCTGTTTATCTCCCGTCCCCCACAATGCTCATTTCGCGCCTCGACCATCCCGGGCGAGGTGCCTTAGTCTACCCAAAGCGGTCCTGCATACAATAAGAGAATATACTCGACGAGCCGACCCGCAAACTGACTCGCAGGCGCGGAGGCGTTAGCAGTCAATAGGGAACCGGAGGGTCATAGCCGCTCAATGCCCGGGCGACCCGTGGCGGCAGTTCGACGCTGCGCTCCGGCGTGCGGTCAAGGGTCACCTCCCGATCCGTCCAGTTGTTCTCCAGGACTCCGCCCAGGGTGCGGATAAATGACAGGTTCCCCCCACGCGTGCCATAAGGGCCATGCAGGATATGCGGCGGCCGCCAGAAATAGGCGCCCGCCCGCATGATCCCGATCGGGCTCAGGAAGTCACCCGATAGGACAAATGCTTCCTCGAAACAGTCATGTTGTTCCTGCGGACCCGACCAGTGCGGCGGCACAAGGTGTGGCGGTGCCATGACCAGCATCGACAGGTCTTCTGTTTCAGGATCGTGACGGAGAATCTTCCAGCGCATGCCGGCATCGCCATAGACCGGGTCCATTCCTTCACTGGACCAGGGCATCGCGAAAGCATCCAGAACTCGTGGCCGGCCATGCGGCGAACGTTCTCCTGCCAGGGGCATCCCCGAGTAGAAGGCGAGAATTACCGCCCCTTCTGCGCTAGCCATGGTTTCGCGGTGTGACCCTCCCGGCAACCAGGCATAGCAATCCTGTGCCAAGTCATAGTCACCCAGGGTAATGGCGCCATCCAGCACCAGCAGCTCCTCGTCGACCGAAAGTGCCCGCAGAGGGCTTTGCCAGCCTGCCGGGAGCCGCAGCAGGACGCTGCACGCGCCCGTCTCATCATCTTGAGACAGAACCTTTACATCGGCTGCCATGCCTGGGTAGGGCCATTCACAGCTTCGCCATATGAGTTCCTGGGACTGGATATATTCGATATGTTCACGAGCCATGGTAGCCACTCCTTAACCGGCGGATAGCTCACCAGACCGGCTTCAGCAATCCGCTTATCCCTGCGATCAAAGTGCCCGCATAAATGGCCAGTACGACGGGGTAGACGGGTCTAAGCGTTGATGAGATACGCGCATCCAGTTCCCGGTTGGCGCCTTCTGACGCAAGCTGCTGAAACAGGGCAGCTACCGGTTTGAACATCCTCTCCAGCAGCAGAGCGGCGATTCCGACAAGCACAAAGCCGAGCCATTTTAGGGCCAGCCACAATGGAATGGCGCCTGAGGAAAGCAACCAAAGGGACCCTGCGCCCATGCCGAAGATGACGACCAGATAAAAGACTGTCTGCCCGATAAGCGCAGTGCGATGTGCGGCCGTATCTGGCGCAAGGAAGATTACCGCCCAGGTGATCAGCAACCAGACAACGGCAAACACGCCAGCCGGAATGAGCGTTATCCCATCGTAGCCAAGACCACGCGACAGGAGCACCCCGGTGAACCAGACGACTGGCACCGCGAAGCGGGGCGCTCGGTCGAGCATCATGCCGACTTCGAGTACGGTTAACCGTGTCTCCACGGAGAGATCGGAACGCTCTGCATAGCGAGCCCCGAGAAAGACACCCACATCGGTACCAAGCCAGAATACCCACCCGAGCACATGTACCACGAGAGCGACATCGTAAAACGTCATTCGCCAGCGCCCGATGCGTGTTCATCGATCTCCGCAGTGCGTTGCCTCGCACCCTGGAAATCGGCACCAATGGCCCGGAATGCATCAGCGAAAAACGCTTCGCGCGCGGCGTGGTTCCGCAAGTTCTCCTCGGCAGTCCAATCCATGGCGTCGAGCTCACCTTCGCCAAGCACACCTTTCTCCACCAGTAACTTTTCCAACGCGCGCGCATAGTCCCGAGTGGCCCAGAGCTGGCTCATGGTCTCAAGGAGCGCCGTCATCATCGCATCAAGGTCAGGGCTGGAGAAAAAAGCAGGGCGTGACCCTCGCGTATCCAGGGCTTGTGTCCTCTCGGTCATGCTCAGTTCTCCTTCCAGGCACCAAATCCGAACCACTGGATTCCCTCGGCGAGTCGGCCAGTCCGGTCGCTGAAGCCGGTCTCTTGCCGCAACGCCTCCGAGTAGGCTTCATCACTGAGCGTAGAGTACTGCGGTGTGATGAACTCGAAATGCGTTTCTGCCGGGAAGCCGGCCTCTTCACGAAGAGCCACGAAATCCTGGTCCCGAAACGTCTTGTAAAAGGGCTCATTGTTGTAATAAGCATCCCAGTCCAGGTAGAAAGCATCGTAGGGGTCGAGGCTGCCATTCGGTGGAAGTTCCATGTGGAGCATGAGTCCGCCTGGGCGCAGGACACGCCGAGCTTCTGCAAAGACGCGCCGAATATCCTTGAGCGAGAGCTCATGTAGAAACATCGACGAGAAAACCACGTCGAAACTGTTATCCTCAAAGGGCAAGGCTGTAGCGTTCGCCTGGCGGAAATGTACCGATACGCCCTGGCGTTCCGCACGAGCATGCCCGTAACGCAGGCAAGCAGGCGCCACGTCGATGCCGGTCACTTCCGCTTCCGGAAAGGTGCGTTTCCAGGCACAGGTGTTGTGCCCGATAGTACAGCCAAGGTCGAGCACCGACGCAGGCGCGAAGTCGGGATAGCTGTGGCGAATGTACTGGGACATGGACTGACCAATATCGTCGTGGTTGTCCCCCATCATTCCAAAGGAAAAGACATTGAAGCCATGATCATAGGCTGCGCCCCCCATCCAGGGCGCATCAGGGTCCTCGCGGTGATACGAGCCCGGGGCCAGGTGAACATCTATCGCGGTGACATTCCGAGGGATTGGCAGCCCATCATCTAGCTCCAAAGTGCCACCGGCCCCTGACGAGGTGGCTGCGTCAATACGCTCTCCCAGGTCATCCCGGTTTTCTGCCAGCGGGCGCAGGACAGAGCGCCAGACCATTTCCTGAGCGTTGTACCGCATACTCGAGTAGAACCGGAATAGCGACTCGTCGCGCATTGCTTCGTGAACATCTGGCCCCGTCTCGGGCACATTTCCGGCTGACGCCAGCCTCGGTGCAACGGCACCGTTGTAGCGTTCACGCATGGCGGTTGCCACGTCATTCAGAATGAATCCGCGCAGCGACGACACGAAGTCCTGCCGTGCGGCCTGCTCGCGCGAGCCTTTAACGAAGAGATCGTGTTTGAGCGGGGTTGGCATAGCTACCTCCTGCCGGATTGACCGTGCTGTGCTGGCTTATGGTAGTGCGATCATACAAAAGAAAAAGTTTGACATCCAGCCTCAAACACTAGTATTTGTTTCATTACTCGGTCCAATTGGAGGCCCTGCGAGGCCCGCGAGTAGCCAGGGAGGATTTCGAATAATGCTAAACCGGTCGACTAACATGGCAGTTTCAGCCACCGCCCGGACTTCCAATAGTCCGACGAGCAAGCCCGTTCCGCTCGTAGCTGGCAGCTGGTCAAAAGGCTCCGTCGCTACCAGTTGTTACCTGCTTTCGTTGTTGGCAGGCACCTCGCTTCTCACAAGCCAGGGTGCCCACGCCCAGGCGCTGGAAGAAGTGGTCGTTACAGCACAGCGCAAGAGCGAAAACCTCCAAGACATTCCCCTGAGCGTCACATCGCTGTCGGAAGACCAGCTGGATTCAATGCAGATGCTCAATAGCATCGATGTATCCCGCTCCGTACCGAACATGGTGGCGGCAAATACGGTCGGCCTTTCAACTTCCGTTCTGTATTTTCTACGCGGTGTCGGCAGCACCGAGTCAATCGCCACCTTTGATCTTCCAGTAGGTACCTACATCGACGAAGTGTACCTCTCCCGCCAGAACGCGAATCAGGTAAACCTTTCTGCGGTGGAGCGGGTCGAAATACTGCGCGGACCGCAGGGTACGCTTTTTGGCCGCAACACTACCGGTGGTGCCATTCACCTTGTGACCAAGAAGCCGACGCAGGACTTCCATGGCAAGGCGGAGGTGGGCTATGGGCGCTTCGACCGAATCAGCGCCAATGGCATGGTCAACATACCGGTCAGCGAAAAATCTGCCGTCATGCTCAGCGCCTTCAAGGTCGAAGATGACGGATTCATGGACAACCAGCTGAACAGCGAAACCTACAATGCCGAAGATGCCTGGGGCACCCGTGCAGCGTTGCGCTGGCGGCCAACCGATTCGCTCACCTGGGACCTTTCCGGGCAGTACATAGATGCGGCGGGCACACTGGTAGGGCCGCCAGGCGTGGTCGATCCGGCGACCTTCCAGCCACTGCCTATCCCGGCCACTGGAGATCTGCAAACGCTCCGTACCATGGAGAACAATTGTGAACCCTCCGGCGAACCGAACAGCTGGCCCGGACAGGGCTGCCAGTTCAACCGTTCGGAGTCGTCCTTGTTCATTTCAAACCTGGCCTGGTCGACGGACGCCGGGACCCTGAACTTCATCACAGGCTATTACGACGTCGATCACAACTTCAACCTCGACATCCTGGGCAATACCGATCAACCCATCTTCGGCGGAGCCTTCGGAGCCAACTTCTATATTTCCAATGGCGGCAATCATGAGCAGTTCAGCCAGGAAGTGAAATGGCAGTCCGAGGCCTTTGATGGACGCTTGAGTTACGTCGCTGGTCTCTACTACATGGACGAAGACAACAAGACCCGGTACGCAGACACGGTCAACCTGCCAGTAGGAGGCGGGGTAACCATTCCCGCGACGCTTGCCTATCGCTCTCCGATGGAAAACACGACCGAGAATGTTGCGGTGTATGTGCAAGGAGATTATGCAATCACGGATCAGCTTACGCTGCAGTTGGGTATGCGCTACACCGACGAGGAGAAGACATTCGCTCTTGATGGCTTCTCGCTGGATTTTGCCACATTCTCACCCGTGCCGTTCAACTCGGCGCAAATGGAGGCCCTCGGCATTCCGCTCGAGCAACAGGTGGATGAGTTTACCCCGCGCGCGGCGCTCTACCTTGATGTACATGATGACCTGATGTTTTATGCCTCCTACACGGAGGGTTTCAAATCTGGTGGCTGGAACGCACGCGGCACGAGTGCGATCGAAATGCAGAACTTCGGCCCGGAGTTTGTCGAGTCCTGGGAAGTCGGCATGCGCAGCGATGCCCTGAATGGCCGTCTGCGCACGAATGCGACCCTTTTCAGGGCGGATTACAGCGAGTTCCAGGTTCCTTCGGTGTTTCCGGGCAGTTCCACCTTCCTGACCCTGAATTCCGGTGATGCCCGGGTCGACGGGCTTGAACTCGAGTCGGTCTTTGCACTCAGCGACCGCTTCGATGTTTTCCTCAACCTGGGACTCATGGATGCAGGTTACGAGGACCTGACCGCCAACGCCGTGGCCGCCGGCATCGGTCCGGAGCTACAACGGACCCCTGACGTGACTGCACAGCTCGGGGTGAACTCAGGCATTCCGCTCCCCGGAGGATCTACGCTAAATTTTACAGCCGATGTGAAGTACACCTCGGACTTCGAAATGTCACCCTCAAATGACCCGGAAGCCTCCATCGACGAGCAGACACTACTGAACGCCCAACTGCGGTGGACCAACGCGGCCGACACGCTGTCATTGATTGCAGAGTGCCGCAACTGCACCGATGAAGTCTGGTTCAACCAGAACCTCTTCAACATGCTCTACCCGGCTCAACCCCTGCGCTGGAATCTGCGAGTGCAGTATCGTTTCTGATACCGATGAGCACCGGGGGGCGCAGGCCCCTCGCTTTCATATCAGCAGCATTGACCAAGGGTTTCACCAATGAAATTGTTCTATTCCCCCTTCCACACATTTATCCACAAGGTTCTCGTCACCGCCCACGAAGCCGGCCTGTGGGATCAGATCACGTTTGTACCCACCTACCCCTACAAGAACCTGCAGGGAGAGGATCAGGGTGAGCGCTACAGCATTGCGGAGCTGAATCCGTTGGACAAGGTGCCAACCCTGGCCCTGGATGATGGCCAGGTCGTGTACGGAAGCCAGGCCATCGTGGAATGCCTCGACAGCCTGGGAAAAAGCGAGTCGCGCCTCTACCCGCCTGAGGGTCCCGAGCGCTGGGATGCGATAACGCGGCTCGCGCTCGGCGATACGATCTTTGAAACCACCGTGGTACTGGTCATGGAAGGCTGGCAACCGGAAGCCGAACAACGTATCGGGGTCTTCGAATGGATCTGGCCAAAAATCATTCGCGGCCTCGACCGCCTGGAAAGCTCATGCGCAAAGGGCTTCAAGCGCTTCGACATCGGTCAGGCCTCTATGCTGCACGCCATCAGCTACATGGACTTCAGGACGAGATTCTACGACGCCAAGGATCCCCTCTACCCCGACTTCGACTGCTTCGAGAACCGCCCCAATCTCCAGAGCTGGTGGAAAGAAGCGCTGGAGAGGCCATCGGTAAAGGCACATTACCAGCGGCCGTTTGAGGGCGACGACTCTGCCGAGTTTCTCCGCAAGAATGTCGAGGAGGTCCTCGCGGCCCAGGGGCGCCAGGGATGATCCACCACTATTACTGGCCAACGCCAAATGGCCACAAGACAGCCATAATGCTGGAAGAGATCGGGATAGCCTACGAAACCCACCCGGTCAACGTTCTTAAAGGTGAGCAGCACGAACCCGCCTTTCTGTCGATCAGCCCGAATAATCGTATTCCAGCGATCGTGGATGACGATGGCCCGGGAGGAAAGCCCTACAGCGTGTTCGAATCGGGCGCCATTCTCATGTACCTCGCCGAAAAAACGGGAAAATTCTGGCCCGATGACACCAGAAAGCGACATGACGTCCTGCAGTGGCTCATGTTCCAGATGGGAAACGTCGGGCCGATGTTCGGGCAGAACGGTTACTTCCAGGGTTACTGCCCTGAGGATGTGCCTTTGGCGCGAGAGCGATACCACAAGATCACTCGGCAGATCTACGGCGTTCTGGACCGTCGCCTTGGTGAGAGGCCTTACCTTGCGGGTGAGAGCTACTCCCTTGCCGATATCGCAACCTACCCCTGGACAATGCCGCGCCAAGTCGAAATGCATCGCATAGACCTAGCGGAATACCCTAACGTGGCGCGCTGGAATCAGGATATTTCCCAGAGGCCTGGCGTGCAGCGAGGCATCGCAGTGCTGAGAGACGACATGCGCATAGGGAATCCAACCCGGGAAACTTACGACAACATGTTCGGCAATAAGCAGTTCAGACAATGACCGCAGTTTGCAAGTACTGCGGACCGGACACCGATGAATGACCATCCCCGGGACGGACGGGGGAACAGAAAGATTCTTGTGGTCAGCTTTCTCGCCTGGACCTTTACAAACATGGACCAGGCGTTCTTCGGCTACGCAATTCCGGGGATCCTCGCTGAATTCGACCTGCCACTGAAGGCCGTCGGGGTCATCATGACCCTGTCATTTCTCTTTGCCTCCATCCTCCTTGTTGCTGCAGGGCACCTCCCCGACCGCTACGGGCGGGCTCCGACGCTTAGTCTTTTCCTGGGCCTGTCAGCGTTTTTCGTCGGTCTACAGGGACTTGCAGGGGGGATTTTTCTCCTGACGCTGTTCAGGTCCCTGGGGTTCGGCCTCAGCGGCTTACTCTCACCGATCACCAATGCCTATGTGGTCGAAAACGTGAGTCCGCGGCGACGCGGGCTCGCCATGGGCGTACTGCAATGCGGCTACCCCCTCGGCTGGTTTCTGGCATCCGGTTTTGCCGCACCGCTGCTGGCTATCCATGGTTGGCGCTCAATGTTCTTCGCCGCCTTTCTTGTCATGCCAGTCGCGGCGGCTTTCTACTGGTTGCTCAGAAACGCTGCCGATGCACCACGTCGGGAGGCAGGTGCCCGGCGAGAGATCCCTATGAGAACACTGTTCACGCCCCAGTACCGCCGTCACAGCCTGGCGAGCATCGGGCTGCATTTCACCTTCGGGGGCGCCTATGCGGGCTCTGCATTCTTCTTTCCAACTTTTTTCACCACCACCCGCGGTTACTCAGAAGCCGATGCAGCCAGCCTGGTGGGACTCTCCAACGGAATCGCCATAGCAGGATACCTGCTCGCTGCCTTCGTGGGAGAGCGTTTGTTGACGCGCCGCACGGTCTTCATGTTTTGGACGGCGAGCGGCGTTGCTTCGCTGCTCGGTCTAACCTGGCTGAGCGGCAGCCGCCTCGGGGATACTGCCTGGTATGCGGCAACCGCCGCTCTACTGTACGGGTCAATGGCCGTACTACCCGTGCTGATTGCCGAACTGTTCCCCGTGCTTGCGCGAGCTCGCGCACTCGCAGTGACCGCTTCCGCCCCCCTGGCTCTGGGCTTTGCGGTCTTTCCAGTGGTGGTGCCTTATGTCGTCGAGGCCCTGGGTTGGGAGTGGACTTTCACGCTGCTTATCGCGCCGCTGCTATGTCTGGCCCTGATCTCTTCCAGTTTCCTACCAAACCGGGCTTCAGGGCTCACGCTGTCCTGAATCCAAGAGCCCCCGGCGGCGTTGCTCAGTGCATTTCCTCGCCGCCGCTGACGTTGAGTGCCTCTCCGGTGATGAAGCCTGCATCGTCCGACGCCAGAAAAGCGGCAGCAGAAGCAGTATCCTCGGGAAGACCAACGCGCCGAAGGGGAATGCGACCGCGCATTGCGTCCATGTACTCATCCACCGTTTGACCGCTATAGCTGGCAAAGTATGCGTTCTGCTTTTCACCGAGCTTCGTGGTGACATGATTCGGACAGATGGCGTTCACGGTGATAGCGAAAGGCGCAAGGTCGATAGCAGCAGAGCGAGTCAGGCCAATGAGCCCATGCTTCGAGGCCACGTAGGGCGCCATATGGGGGAAGCCTGACTTTGCAGCCTGGCTGGCGATATTGATGATTCTTCCGCCGCTACCCGCCTCACGCATAGCCATCGAGACCGCCTGGGTGCAGAGGAAGGCACCGGTCAGATTCACATCGACGACCCGCTGCCACTGCTCCGGATCGAGATCATGCAGGTGGTGCATCTCGAAGCCGATGCCGGCATTGTTCACCAGGATATCGACGCGCCCGAAGGTCTTTAGCGTTTCCTCAACCAGGCGAGCCACCTGGTCGGGCCGGCACACGTCACAGGCAACTGCAAGCACATCAACGCCGCTTTCTCGCAAGCCCTCCGCGACCATCTCCATCTCGTTTGTGGTTCCCAGATGCTCATCGAGGGACGGGTCAGACACCTCTCCGATATCGCTGACAACAAGCCTGCACCCCTCGGCGGCAAAGCGCCGAAGAATTCCCTCGCCCAGTCCACCACGGCGCCCGGCACCGGTCACCAACACCACCTTCCCGGCAAGGCCTTTCATGGCTCACTCCCCTTGTTGAACATACTTTTATGGCATGCGCTCTTCACGCATCACACCGGTCAGGACACCAGCGACTCGGAAAGCATGAAAACCGGGCTGTCGGCAAACGCCTGAAACTCTGCCGCGACCTTCTGCATTTCATCGCCGGCTATAGCTGCCTCAAACGCGGCGAAATCGTTGATCCTGATAATCTCGACATAGGCGCAAGGTGCCTCCCCGCCGGCAAGAGTCCCGACGGTTCGAAACACCTCGAAACCGTCGCAGGATTCCAGCCGTTCCACTGTGGGGATATCCACGCTCCTGGCCCAGTGTTCATACTCTTCCCTGCTACAGCCTGTTTTGAGATTGAACAGAACGATGAGGGTTTTCATAGGCGGTTTCCTAACTTTCTCCTTTGTCCCTTATAAAACTTTTACTTTCTTTTGACAACTCAAACACTATTTTTTTATTCTCCTCACCATCGAGGTAAAAACCTCGATACCACGCCGATCCGGCACCTCTGGCAAAGCCTCCGGCCGGCTCCAATCCGCCCCGAGCAAGACACCTGCCAATGGTCAGCACACCCTACCCCAAGTTGTTCAGCCCTTGTGAAATCGGGGGAATTACCCTGAAGAACCGGCTTGCTCATGCAGCCATCGTTACCCGCTATGTCGAGGGCGGAGAGGCAAGCGAGCGTCTCCTCAATTACTACCAAAGCCGCGCCCGGGGTGGCACCGCGATGATCGTCACCGAGCCGATTGCGATGACCGCCTATAACCGCCTTGGGAGTCGCTTGAGAGCCTGGGACGATGGGGCGCTTGATTCGCTGAAGCGCTGCGCCGAGGTTGTGGAGCGTGAAGATTCCCGTCTTCTTGGACAGGTGCAGGATGGTGGCCGCGGCCGCCATGAGGTCGGTCGCAATGATGGCGCCGTGGGCCCGTCGCCCCTGCCTGACGACCTCAGCTGGACCGTACCTAGAGTGCTTTCGACCGCCGACATACGCCGCATGATCGACGACTGGGCGGCGGGGTGTCTCCGCCTCAAGAACGCTGGGTTCAGTGGGGTCGAGCTATCCGCGGGTCACGGCCACCTGTTCCATCAGTTTCTATCACCCTGGGCCAATCGACGGGACGACGAGTTCGGCGGAGATCTCCCGGGTCGTGCCCGCTTCCTCCGCGAGTTGATCGCCGCTATCCGAGCCAGCTGCGGTCGCCCTTTCATCATCGGACTCAAACTTCCCGGTGACGACGGCGTCCCCGGCAGCATAGGCATCGAGGACGCCCACGCTATCGCGGATCACCTCGCGACGGAGACCGATGACTTCGACTACTGGACCTGGGCATGGGGTGCGCACGCGAACAGCCTATACAGGCACTTGCCCGACGCGCATGGTGAAAGGCACCCCTACCTCGGGGCTATCCGGAAACTCCGCCAGGTCGCGCCCGGCATTGCCACTGGCGCTCTGGGCTACCTCACAGACCCGAACGAATGTGAAACGGCGCTAAACGACGGCACTGCCGATATTGTCTTTCTTGGGCGCCCCCTGATCACGGACCCCGCCTTCGGGCACAAGGCTGCCTCGGGGCGAGAAGCACAGATCCGCTATTGTGTCACTTGCAACACCTGCTGGCGCTCGATCATCGAGGGGAACGCTTTGGCATGTGACAACAACCCGCGCGTGGGTTCGCCGAGGGAAGACAGGCCGGAATCGTCACGTGCAACGTACCGGAAGCACATCGTGGTAGTCGGCGGCGGCATTGCCGGTCTGGAGGCAGCACATACCGCAGCCGAGCGGGGCCACCGGGTGACGCTGCTGGGCGCCTCTCCTGAGGTAGGTGGGAAAACGCGCTTGCACGCCCAGTTGCCCGGCGGCGAAAACCTGAGTTCGATTTACGATTACCAGCTGCTCACGGCTCATCGCCATGGGGCCGAGCTGCGCCTCGGCGAGCCGGCGAAAACAGACGCCATTCTCGCCCTGGCACCGGATGTGGTCCTTCTGGCCACAGGCGCGACGGCAGCACCCCCTGCGTTCCTTACGGACGAATATTCGGGTCTCGTGCCCGATGCCAGGACCATGGCTGTCGATATGCTGGCGCGCACGGGCCGAGAGCCGGGCCGAGTGGTGCTTTACGACCAGGACCACACCGAGATGACCTACGCGCTGGCGGAGCTGCTGACGGACCGCTTCGAGGTAGTCACCATCGTCACACCGAGAGAACGCATCGCCAGCGATGTATCCCTGATCAATCGGCAGGGCATCTACCAGCGGCTCCACGATCGGGGTGTGGACATCATCACCTGCTCCAGGCCGGCAGATCTGGGCAGACTGGAGGCCGCGGAGCTTGAACTTATCAACGTCTACAACGGCAAATCCCGCATCCTCGAGGATGTCGCCTCGATCACTTATTCGACATCACGGGTCCCGAATGACCGGCTACTCAAGCCTCTGACCGATGCGGGGATTGAAGTCATCACCATTGGTGACTGCAGGGCGCCAAGAACCGTGCTGGCGGCCACCCGGGAGGGGTATGAAGTGGCGAGGGAGCTCTAAGTCATTCAGTGCTCAAGGAGACAATGGTGGTGAAGAAAAGAGTACAGAAGCATGAGCCCGCCAGAATCTCGACCAGCCAGCTTCGCTCTATCCAGACCTACAGCCTGAGCCGGCGTGACCTGCTCCTTGGTGCCGGTGCGACCTCCGGAAGCGCCTACATCAACGGAATCATGGTTACCCCCGCGATAACCTCCGCACAGCTGTTGGGCGAACAAATACTACCCCTGTGAGACGCGCCATTAGGCCGCCATTGCCGCTGTCGGCTGCCACGACTCATCCCGTCCGCACTGCAAGGCCAGCGGCTGACCGAGTGTGAATGAAGGCCAGTCTCGAGAGGCTCAGGCACCTCAACTCCACTAGGAACGCTAGCCCAGCGCGATACCCAGCGCCAGCAGCATCGGCGTCACCAGCGTGAGTGCCACGTGCTGCGCCATGTGCGGCACCAGCGCCGGCACCTCGTCGGCGTGCCGCGCCAGGCCGCGGAAAGCCAGCGCCGCAACGGGTACCGTGAGCAGCGTGAGCAGCACCCACCCGGGCAGCGCGTCGAAGGCCACCGACAGCAGCACGGAGACGTAGGCCGCGGCCAGGAACAGGCCGTAGACGCTGATGCCTGCGCGGTCACCCCAGGCCAGCAACAGGTGGTTGCGCCCGGCCCAGCGGTCCGCCTCGCGGTCCGGGAACTGGTTGATCAACAGCAGGTCGCTGACCAGGAACAGGGGCACCAGGGATGCGGCGGCGGCGGTAGCGCCGTACTGGCCGGTCAGCGCGAAGTACACGCCCATCACCATCAGTGGACCGAAAGCGACACCGGGAGCGAGCAGGCAGAGCAGCGGCGAGCGCGTGAGCCAGCGGGTGTAAAGCACGATCGTCACCACGCCGAGGAGCCCCAGCGGGAGCAGGGCCGCACCGCGAAGCTCCACGAAATAGAGCCCCACCAGGACCACTACGCACAGGCTGACCAGGCCCGTCACCAGCGCGTAATGGGCCTTGTCCGGGTGAGCCGGCAGCGTACCGGTGCCCCCGCTGAAGGGCGTGCGCTCCGTGCGCAGGTCGAGGCCGCTGCGAAAATCCTCGTACTCGTTGAGCGCGTTGACGCTGACGTGTGCGGCCAGGGCGCCGACCGCGGCCAGCAGGAGGTGCGGAAATTCGATGGCGTAGCCGTCATGCACGGCTGCCGCCCAGCCAAGGGAAACGCAGACCGGGACCAGCAGGAGGAACGGTGCGCGCATGGGACCGAGCGTGGCGGCGAGGTGGGCGTTGATCACGGGAAAATCCTTACAGCAAGCAGGACGCGGGCCCTATGATAATGGGTAATGCGCCAGGGCTGCACGCAGCGAGTCGAAGCCCTTGTAGCGCGCAAGAGCCGGCGGCGCCGCAGCAATGGCCGCGCCGAGGGCAGCCAGCGCACCGGGCCGTGAGGCCAGGGTTTCCAGCGGGTGCAGGAATACCCGGATGGTGAAGACAACGGCGCCCGTTTGCGGCAGCCGCACCAGCGTCTGGCGCTCCACACGGTAATACAGCGGCGAGGACGCCGCCTCCGGCGCTTTCCCCGGGCCGGGATGAAAGAGCCCCGGGTCTGCCTGCAGCGTCCAGTTGAAGCGCTCTACGGGGTGCTCCGGCCGGAGGTGGTCGAAGAAGCGGTCGATGCGCGGCGACAGGTCCTCGTGGATCCCGGGAATCGGGTCGTGGATCTCGCGCAGCGGCCGGCCGAGTTTCTCGGCAAGGCGCCAGTGGCTGGGGCTGCACAGGCTGGCGGCCGTGAGCCGATAGCCACCGTCGCCCGGCTCCATGATGACCAGATCCTCGGCGACCAGCAGTGACAGGGACCAGAGCGGGTCGGGCGTGGCCGGCGGCCAGGGCACCGAGAAGCCCGCGGCCGTGCAGTGGATAGCGTCACCCTCGCGGCGGTAGGCATCGCCGTGGGCCTCGAGGAGGTGACGCAGCAACTGCGCCGCGAGTTCTTCCTGGGCGGGCAGCGAGTCCGGCAGCCAGCGGTAGACGGCGGCCTTGTCGTCGGCGGCCAGCGCCTGCTTGTGCGCGTGGAAGCGGCCCAGGCTCGTATCCACCTCGATCCAGCTGCCACCGGCGAGGGGCGACAGGCCCATGGCCAGCAGCTCCGGCCGGGTGCAGTGGGGCAGGTAGCGCGGGGCACTGTCGTCGAGAATCACGGGAGCTCCTTCCCGGCGGGCTGACGGGGCGCTACCGTAGCGGATACTCCCCGCGGACGCGAGAACCGGCCATGCGACTTTTTTTTGGTCTTGACCCCCTTGCCGAAGACAAGCGCGCCATCGACGCCTGGCGGGCCCGGGTCGCCACCGCGGACGGCCGCCCGGTGCCGCCGGCAAACTTCCACCTCACCCTCGCCTTCCTCGGGGAAATCGACGAGCGCCGCCTCGAGGCGCTCTGCGACGCGGTCGACGGGCTCAGCCTGCCCGGCGCCGGGGAGCTCTGCCTGGACCGGGTCGGCTACTGGCCGAAGCCCGGCATTTTCTGGCTCGGCCCGGGCGTTCCACAGCCCGCGCTGGAA
Organism: Pseudohaliea sp.; assembly: GCF_054552115.1. NCBI lineage: Bacteria > Pseudomonadati > Pseudomonadota > Gammaproteobacteria > Cellvibrionales > Halieaceae > Pseudohaliea > Pseudohaliea sp. The sequence goes on from NZ_JBTOLW010000021.1 coordinate 19,985, forward strand.
ACCCTGGTCGCCGACCTTGGCCGGGCGGGACAGCGGGTGGGGGCACGACGGGAGCGCCGGCGTTTCGTGCCCCATATTACGCTCTACCGCGGCTGTCGCGTGCCGCCGCCAGCGCCGGCCGAAGCACCTGCCCTGCCCTTCCGCTATCGCGGAGTCACCCTGTTCGAGTCGCGACGAGGCCGGGACGGTGTGCGCTACGAACCGGTCGCCGCCTGGGATGGCGGGTAACAGCCCTAGGGGCCGGCGCGCAAATGCAGCGGCGGGATCGAGCGTGGCTGGTCAACCGAAAGCGCGGACGAAAGCGGCGTCGAGGTCCGCAATGAGATCGTCCACAGCCTCCAGGCCGGCATGCAGCCGCAGCAGCGTCTCGCCGGGTGCAAGCTGCCCGCCCGGCAGGTCGCGGGCCGGGACCATGGGCAGCGCCAGGCTCTCGAAGCCGCCCCAGGAATAGCCCATGCCGAACAGCTCGAGGCCGTCGAGGAAACGGGCGAGACCCGCCTCGTCGAGGCCGGTGAGCACGACGGCGAAGAGCCCGGAGGCACCGCGGAAATCGCGCCGGAAGATGTCGTGGCCGGGGCAGCCCGGCAGCCCGGGGTGGAGTACCCGCGCCACCTCACGGCGTTCACCCAGCCACCCGGCGAGCGCGTACCCGGCGCGCTCGTGCGCGGCGAGGCGCACCGCGAGGGTGCGCAGCCCGCGGCGCGCCAGCCAGGCATCATCCGGGGCGAGGTGGACGCCATTGCCGAGAACGTAGCCTCGCAGCCGCTCGTACAGTTCCCGGTCCGCCGTCGTGGTGACGCCGAAGAGCACGTCCGCATGGCCGTTCAGGTACTTGGTGCCGCTCTGGATAGCGAGGTCGACGCCGTGCTGCAGCGGGTTGAACAGCAGCGGTGTCGCCCAGGTGTTGTCGATGGCGGTCAGGGCACCGGCCTCCCGTGCCACCGCCGCGATGGCACCCACGTCCTGCACTTCGAAGGTCACCGAGCCCGGCGACTCGAGGAAGACGAGGCGCGTCGCCGGCTCCAGCCAGTCGCGCAGGCCGTCCCCGCAGCAGGGGTCGTAGAAGGTCGTGCGGATACCGAGGTCCGCCAGGCGGCCCTGGCAGAGCTTGCGGGTCGGGCCGTAACAGCTGTCGGGCATGAGCAGGTGGTCGCCGGGGCGCAGGAAGCACTGCAGCACATCGGCAATCGCGCCGAGCCCCGAAGGCGAAAGCACGGCCCCGGCACTGCCGTCGAGCGCGGTAAGGGCGTCTTCAAGGGCGCGCGTGGTCGGGGTACCGAGGCGCCCGTAGTAGAGGCGCCGGCGATCGAGGGGGTCGGCCTCGCCGGCCCGCAGCGCCCCATGATCATCGAAGAGCACAGTGGACGCCCGGTACACCGGTGTGGCGACGATGCCCCAGCCGGTATCGGCGTCGTGCACGAGACGGGTTTCAGGGGCAACGCGGTCGGGCTTCATCGGGGGCCTCCGGCCGGCGTGGCCGTCTGGACGGCACCGGCTTTGTCTGCAAGAGTATCCGCGGGCGCCGGCCAGGTAGCGCCACCGACCTGCCCGTGACCACGCCCGTCATCACAAGAGGCGCATCATGCCCAAAATCATCCTGCACCACTACCCGGAGTCCCCGTTCTCCGAGAAAATCCGCCTGCTGCTCGGCTACAAGCATGCGGGCTACCAGGCCGTAACGGTCCCGGTCATCATGCCCAAGCCCGAGCTCCTGCCGCTCACCGGCGGCTACCGGCGGACTCCGGTGCTGCAGCTCGGGGCCGACATCTACTGCGACACGGCACTCATCGCGCGGGTGATCGACGAACTGCTGCCGGAGGGAACCATCTACCCGCCGGGCAACGAGGCGACGGTCGCGGCGACCGCCCGCTGGACCGACAGCGTATTCTTCCGCAGCTGTGTTTCCCTGGCCTTCCAGCCGCAGGCGCTGGCTGAAAACGAGCTCTTCCAGGACCCGGCCGCAGCGGATGCTTTCTTCCGCGATCGCGCGGCGCTCACCGGCGGCAGCAGCCTCGCCATGGCGGCCCGGACCGCCCTGCCCCTGTTCCACAACCACCTCGGCAACCTGGACCGGCAACTCGCCGGCAGCGCCTTCCTGTTCGGCAACCAGCCGACCGAGGCGGACTTCTCCACCTATCACTGCTGCTGGTTCGTGCACCGCAATGCGGCGCTGGCCGGCGAGTTCGACCCGTACGCGAACCTGCGCCAGTGGATGAGCGTGATGCGCGAGTTCGGGCACGGCGAACAGGAGGCGATCGGCGGTGAGGATGCCCTCGCTGCGGCCGCTGCCGTGTCACCGCGCGTCGCCGAGGGGCAGTCCCTGGAGGCCCTGGACGGCCTGCGGCCTGGTGAGCGGGTCGAGGTGATGCCGACGGACTACGGCTTCGACCCGGTTAAAGGCGTGCTCATGCAATCGAGCGTGGAGCACCTGAGCCTGCTGCGCGAGGACCCGCAGGTAGGCACCGTGGCCGTGCATTTCCCGCGCGTGGGCTACCAGGTGACCCGCGCGGCGGACGACGGCTGACTCAGAGAAAGACGCCCCAGTAGCGGTACACGATCGTCCCCAGGAACGTTCCCAGAGCATAGCCCAGGACTCCTACCAGCACCCCCGGCGTCACCAGGCTGTGCCAGCCCCGCGTGGCTGCCAGCGCCGGCGCCGTGGTGGCACCCAGCACCGCCGCGTTGGAGGCCGTCACCAGCTCGGGCACCGTGAGGCCGAGCAGCCGGCCGAGGCTGAAGGTCACCAGCGCGTGCAGGGAGAGCAGGATCAGCACCAGGGCGATAAGCAGGGGCGCGACGGCGAGCATCGCCGGCACGTCGGCGCCGGCGGCAATCGCCGCGAAGAACACGAAGGAAAGCGCGACACCGAGCTCGAAGCTGCCGGCCAGGCGTTCGTGCAGCCCCGGCAGGGCCGTGGCGAGCACCAGCGCCAGGGCCGAGAGCAACACGTAGCGCCAGCCTTCCAGCGCGAAGGCAGCGACCAGGGCGTCGGTGACCGCGACCAGCACGAGCGAGGTCGCCAGCGCCAGGCAAAGCGTCGCGGCGGTGACCGGTGGCGCCGGCCCGGCCGCCTCGGCGCCGCTCTCCCGATGAGCCGGGAAGCGCCGGGCGAGCCAGCGCCAGCCGGGGGCGAGGGCGAGGAATCCAAGATAGACCGCGCTGAACAGGTTGTCCGCGGCCGTCGCCGCGGAGAAAAAGGAAGCGTCGCGGTTGAGGCCGGTGATCTCCCCGAGCGCCGCGTAGTTGACCGAGCCGCCGATGTAGGTCGAGGTGAACAACCCGGCCACGGCGGGCTCGCGGTCCGCCGGCGCCAGGCCGGCCGCCGCCCCCAGGCCGCCGAGATCCAGGAGCAGCGCAGCCACGGTCACGCCCGCCACCGTGCCCAGGGCGGCAACCCCGAAAGCCACCGTCATCCGGGCACATTCCCGGAACAGGCGCCGGAGATCCGCCTGGAACAGGAACAGCGGGATCAGCACCGGTACCAGGTAGGTGAACACGAAATCGTAGGCGGGCGCGGCGTGCGGGATGAGCCCCAGGTTGGCGGCCGCAATGGCGCCGAGGATCGCGATCACGGCGCCGGTGAGGTGGCCGCCGATACGCGTGCGCTCGAGCAGGAACGCCGCGCCCGCGATGGCGAACAGCCCGGCCATCACCGCCAGGTGCTCGCCGGGAGAGACCAGGCTCACCGGCGGCCACCGCCCGGCGCGCGTACTTCAGCCACCAATGGGTGACCCCGGCGGCAGTTCCCGGGCGGGAGGCGGCGGGGGAAAGCCCTCGCCGGCCTCGGCCGCCTCGATGAGAGCGAGCTGGTAGGCGTAGAAGGCATCGTAGCCCGGCGCCGGCCGCAGCTGCCGGCGGAAGAAACGCGCCGCGCGCTCCAGGGCCGCGTGCGCCTCGGCGCGCACTTCCGGGGCCACCGCATCGGCCGTGAGCAGCGAACGCCAGTGACCGAGGAGTACCGATGCGGCCCGTTGCGTGAGCAGCCGCTCCTCACCGCTGTGCACCGGCGTGACCAGCGCCGCCTCCAGGCTGCGGAAGAGGCCGTCCACCCCGGGCTGCGCCTTGTCGACGGCGTGCTGCCAGGCCATGCGCGCGAGCCGCTCCGGATGCAGGAGCACGCCGAGGGTATGTGCGGCGCTGGCCTCGGCCAGGGAAACAGGATCGGGCAGAGCGCCCTGGTAGCCGTCAGGATTCTCCCGGTTGCGCTCGTAGCCATAGGCCTGCGGTGCCAGCTGCGCCCGCAGTCCGGCGGGCAGGGCGAGCTGCGCCGGGGCCAGGGTCGCCAGCAGCGCCTCCAGGGCACGCCGCTGCTCATCCGGGGGCACCGGCTGCTGGCGGTAGGACTCTCCCGGCTCGCGAACGGCATAGCGGTAATCGACACCGCCGAGCGACTTGCCGACGGCCTCGACCTGGTAGCGATGATAAAAATAGACCGGCACGAGGATGCGCTCGAGTGCCGAGTAGGGGGTGCCCGCCTTCAGGGTCCGCTCGCCGAGACGACCGAGGGCGACGGCGCGCAGCGCCAGCATGCGCTCGAGCTCTGCCACCGCGTCCGCGCCATTGTCCCAGAGATGGCTGCGCGGGTGAAAATCCCGGGCCTCGCGGGAGTCCGGGTCGGAAAGGAACTCGAAGCCGGCTTGCCGGCCCTCGCGCACGTAGGCCGCGAGGGCCGCACGCTCCTTGCTGCCCTTGCCGAAGTAACCGTAGCCGTAGGTGATCGTACGCTTGTCCCAGGCACCGATGCCGGTATCGTAGGCACCGGCCAGCGTCACCTCACCGTTGTCGTCGAGGCGGATCAGCGGCTGCGGATAATCCATGACCGAGGCCCGGTCACGGCCGCTGGCGGCGAAGTTGTGGGCGAGGCCCAGCGTGTGACCCACCTCGTGGGCGGCGAGCTGGCGGATGCGCGCGAGCGCCATGGCCGTCAGTTCCGGTGCCGGCTCCTCGCCGGTCTCGAAGGGCGAGGTCATACCCTGGGCGATGAGCCAGTCCTGGCGCACGCGCAGGGAGCCCAGGGTGACGTGGCCCTTGATGATTTCCCCGGTGCGCGGGTCGAGGACCGAGGAGCCGTAGGACCAGCCCCGGGTGGCCCGGTGCACCCACTGGATCACGTTGTAGCGCACATCCATCGGGTCAGCCTCCGGGGGCAGCAGCTCCACGCGGAAGGCATCCTCGTAGCCGGCGGCCTCGAAGGCCTGGTTCCACCAGCGCGCCCCCTCGAGCAGGGCGCCGCGCACGGGCTCCGGCGTGCCGGGGTCCAGGTAGTAGACGAGGGGTTCGACCGGCGCGCTGCGCTCGGCGCGGGGGTTGCGCTTCTCGAGCCGGTGCCGCGGGATGAAGCGCTGTGTCACCGGTTCATCGATCGGCGTGGCATAGTCGCGGTAGCTGAAAGACCAGAAGCCGGACTCGGGATGATAGGCGCGCGGCTCATAGCCCGGTTCCGGCAGGGCGACGAAGCTGTGGTGCATGCGCACGGAGAAGCTGTGCGGGTCCGGCGCCACGGCCTCGAGAAACTCGCCGGGGTCGTCGCCGGTGAAGGTGATCGTCGCCTCGAACTCGCTGTTGCGCGGAAAGCCCTTTGTCCGCGGCAGGTAAAGGGCGGAGCGATCCGCGTCCACCGTGAAGGTGCCCTGCGCCTTGGACGCCAGGTCGCGGGCGAGGCCGCGGGCGTCGCGGAGCAGGAAGTCCGTCGCATCGACGAGGACGGCGCCGTCGTGGCGCGCCACCACGGGAAAACCCCATAGCACCGAACTGGCGAAGGCTTCCTGCACCGCCGCCCGCTCCTCGGCACTGTCGCTCACCGCGCGGAAAGCGGTGTTGCGCCGGTGCAGGAGCACCCGGTCACCGGCACGCTCGAAACGCACCAGCGCCGCCGGGCCGCTGTCCAGCTCACCCCGGTCGAAGCCGAGGTCATTGGATCCGACGCCCCGGGGCAGGCCGGTCTGGTAGATCATGTCCTCGCCAAAGCGCTCGATGGCGAAGTAGAGGCGGCCGGCCCGGCGGTCCACGTAGAAGGGCAGGAAGCCGGGAACGGCCTCCATATCGCGGGTGTAGTCGGCAATGGCGCCGCCACCGGCCGGCGCCTGCGGATCGCCGCCGCAGCCGGCGACGACCAGCGTGGCGACCAGTACGAGGAACAGGCGCTTCATGCGTCACCTCCCTGGGCGCGCACCAGCCGGGCCGTGGTGGTCGCCGTGGCCGTGAGCCGGCCATCCGCAGTGAACAGCTTGCCGCTCATGAACCCCGTGCTGCGGCCGGCGCGATCGAGGAAACCCACGGCGTGGTAGCGCCCGGCGCGGGAGGGTTCGAGGAAGCTGACCTTGATCTCCAGCGTCGCCACGTTGCTGATGCCGGGGACATGGGCGAAAGCCGCGTGGGACATGGCGGCATCGAGCATCGCGGTGACGAAGCCGCCCTGGATGATATCGACCGAGTGGCAGTAATCCCGGCTGATCTCGAAATGCATCGTGCAGCTTGCCTCGTGGTGGTCCACGGCAGCCACGTGCCCGCAGAGCAGGTCGAGGAAGCCGGGGCGCATCGCGTTCATGCGCTCGATGATGGCCGAACTGTCGGGCGGGCTGCCGGCCCCGTCGGCGGTGTGGTTGTCGGCGGCGTCCATGGCGTGTTCCCCTCCATCCTGGCTGGCCCGCGATCATAGCCCAGGCCGCCCCGTCGGTACCATGGCGGGGAGGAAAGGCAGCGGGTGAAACCCGGCCTGCGGCGCAGCGGCGGGCTTGCATCGGCGCCCCAACGGGTTCAGGATACTGGATCATTTTCCACTATACTGCACAGAAGAGCGAGCATGCCCATGGATGCACTGGTCAAGCGAGAGGCGGGCCCCGGCCTCAGCCTCGAGTCCGTGCCTGAACCGACGGTCGGCATCAACGACGTCCTCATCCGCGTCAAGCGGACGGCCATCTGCGGTACAGACATGCACATCTACAACTGGGATGCCTGGGCACAGAAGACCATCCCGGTGCCCATGGTGGTCGGCCACGAGTTCGTCGGCGAGATCGTCGAGGTCGGCAGCAACGTCAACGATTTCCGCCCCGGGCAGCTCGTGTCCGGGGAGGGGCACGTGGTCTGCGGCCGCTGCCGCAACTGCATGGCCGGGCGCCGCCACCTCTGCGCCCACACCAGCGGTATCGGCGTGAACCGGCCCGGCGCCTTTGCCGAGTACGTGGCACTGCCCATGTCCAACGTCTGGGAGCACAAAGCCGGCATCGACCTGGATGTCGCCGCCCTCTTCGACCCGCTGGGCAACGCCGTGCACACCGCGCTGCAGTACGATCTCCTCGGCGAAGACGTATTGATCACCGGCGCGGGGCCGATCGGCGCGATGGCCGCCGCGGTCTGCCGGCACGCGGGCGCGCGGCACGTGGTGATCACCGACGTCATCGACGAGCGGCTGGCGCTGGCCGCCCGCCTCGGCGCGACGCGGACGGTGAACGTCACCCGGGAGACGCTCGACGCCGTGCAGGCCGAACTCGGCATGCAGGAAGGTTTCGACGTCGGCCTGGAAATGTCCGGCAACGGCACCGCCTTCAACGACCTCATCGCCAGCATGTGCCACGGCGGCAGGATCGCCATGCTCGGCATCCCCGGCGAGAACACCGCCATTGACTGGAACACGGTCATCTTCAACATGCTCACCCTGAAGGGTATCTACGGCCGCGAGATGTACGAGACGTGGTACAAGATGTCGGTGATGGTCGAAAGCGGCCTGGACATCTCGCCGGTGATCACCCACCGCATGGACTACCGGGACTACGAGGCCGGGTTCGCCGCCATGAACGACGGCAAGGCGAGCAAGGTCATCCTCAACTGGGATCGAGGGGAGTAAGGCATGTACGGCAGTTTCCGGGAACACCTGGCCGCCGAGCTCGACGGCATCGAGCAGGCGGGCCTGACCAAGCACGAGCGGCTCATCGCCACACCGCAGGGCGCGCACGTGGGCGTCGCCGGGGACGGTGAGGTGCTCAACCTCTGCGCCAACAACTACCTGGGGCTCGCCCAGCACCCGGCGGTGAACGCCGCGGCGGCGCAGGGCCTCGAGGACTGGGGCTACGGCATGGCCTCCGTACGCTTCATCTGCGGCACGCAGACGCTGCACAAGGAGCTGGAGGATGCGCTGAGCGCCTTCCTCGGCACCGAGGACACGATCCTCTACCCCTCCTGCTTCGATGCCAACGGCGGCCTCTTCGAAACGCTCCTCGGCGCGGAAGACGCGGTGATCTCCGACGAGCTGAACCACGCCAGCATCATCGACGGCGTGCGCCTGTGCAAGGCGAAGCGCTACCGCTACCGCAACAACGACATGGCGGACCTCGAGGCGCAGCTGAAGGCCGCGGACGCCGCCGGCGCACGCTTCAAGCTCATCACCACCGATGGCGTCTTCTCCATGGACGGCTACATCGCGCGCCTGGACGCCATCTGTGATCTCGCCGAGCGCTACGGCGCCCTCGTGCACTTCGACGACTGCCACGCGACGGGCTTTGTCGGTGCCACCGGGCGCGGCACCCACGAACTGACCGGCTGCATGGACCGGGTGGATATCATCACCGGCACGCTCGGCAAGGCCCTCGGCGGCGCCAGCGGCGGCTATACGGCCGCGCGCGGCGAGATCGTCGCCCTCCTGCGCCAGCGCTCGCGCCCCTACCTCTTCTCGAACACCGTCGCACCGCCGGTCGTGGCCGGCGCCATCAAGGCGCTGGCGCTGGTCGATGAGGAACCGGCGTTGCGCGAGCGCCTGGCGAACAACACCGCGCGCTTCCGCGAGGGGCTGGAGCGCCTCGGCTTCGAGCTGCTCCCGGGGGAGCACCCGATCGTCCCGGTGATGCTGCACGACGCGGCGCTCGCCGCGCGCTTCGCCGACGAGATGCTGAAGCTCGGGGTCTACGTGGTGGCCTTCTCCTACCCGGTGGTGCCGAAGGGCAAGGCGCGGATCCGCACGCAGATGTCAGCGGCGCTGTCCGACGACGACATCGACCGGGCCCTGGAGGCCTTCGCGCGGACCCGGGAGAGTCTCGGACTCTAGCGCCGGATCAATTGCGGAAGTCGGTCTCGACCTCGGCGGCGAGGTACAGGAAAGCCGCATAGGCGGCCACGTTCTGCGCCAGCGCGGCCGGGTCGATCTTGTCGAGCGTATCGTCCGGCGTATGGTGCAGGTCAAAGTAGTCCCAGCCGTTCTGGATCAGCCCGGCCACCGGCACGCCGGCCTCACGCAGGTACTTGAGATCGGGCCCGCCGCGGGCCGTGTTGCTGCCCGGACCGATGCCGAGCGGATGCAGCACGGCGCGGATCGCGGCGGTAGTCGCCAGCGCCTCGGGCCCCACCGCCGTGTCGAAGCGCCAGATGCGACCGGCGCCGAAGTCTGATTCCGCGGCAATGACGTGCCGGTCCAGCGCTTCCGCGTGCTGTTCCGCGTAGGCCTTCGCACCGACCAGGCCGACCTCCTCGGCACCGAACAGCACCACGCGCACCGTGCGCCGCGGCGCTTCCGGCAAAGCCTTGAGGAGCCGCGCCGCGGCCACCACGATGCCGACGCCGGCGCCGTCGTCCACCGCCCCGGTGCCGAGATCCCAGGCGTCGAGGTGCGCGCCGGCGAGCACGATGTCCTCCGGTGCCTCCCGCCCGGGAATCTCCGCCACCACGTTGCCGGAGCGCGAGGGCGGCAGCAGCTGCGGGGTCAGCACGAGACGGACCGTGACGCTATCGGCGCGGGCGAGCGCCCGGCGAAGCTGGTCCGCATCCGGGGCGGAGAGCGCTGCCGTCGGCACGCCGCCGCCCTGACCCTCGGTGAGGCGGCGCATCTGGCCCGTGTGCGGGAAGCGGTGCGAATCGGTGCCCACGGAACGGATCAGGGCGCCGACGGCCCCGAGGCGCTCCGCCTCGTAGGCCGTGGCCCGGCGCTTGGCGACCGCGACACCGTAACCGGAGCCATCCTGGGTGCGCGTCATCGGCTCGTCGACGAAAACGATTCGTCCCGCGAGCGACCCGTCAGGTGCCGCCTGCAGCGCCGCCAGGGACGGGAAGGCGACGATTTCGCCGGCCACACCCTTGGGCCCTGTGGACGTGCTGCCGCCGAGGGCCGTGACTGCAAGCGGCTGCGGAAAGGGCTCGAGAATCTCGGCCCGTTCGTCACCGCGCACCCACAGCGGCACCTCGAAAGGCTCGACGCGGACGTTCGCGAAGCCGAGGTCCGTCAGGCGGGCCACGGCCCAGTCGCGGGCACGGGCCTCCTGGGCCGTACCGGCGAGGCGGGGGCCCACCTCGGTGGTGAGCGAGGTCACCAGCTCCATCGCCAGCTCATCGTCGAGGGCCGCGGCGATGAGCCCGTCCGCTGTCGCCCGCACCTGGGGCGCCAGCAGCGCGTCTGCCGCACGGGCGAGTGGCGCGAGGAGCAGGAGGGAACAGGCGAGGACGAGCGGGAAGCGGCGCATGGGGAAATCCTGTGACTCAAACAGGCGCCTATCCTGCCACCCTCGTCCGGGGCGCGCCAGTGCCGGCAGGAAGCGGCGCCCCCTGCACCGCGGCCGGTATGCCAGAACCCGCACGGGCGCCGGCCCGGAACCGCGCAGCCCCACGGTTCAGGCCCGGAAACTGACAGCCGCCAGGGACTCCTCGTCGGTACAGGTAATCGTGCTGGTCTTGAAGTTCAGATCCACGAACAGCTCGCAGAAGTGCTCGCCGCGGCGCCAGGCCATGGCCACGCTGCTGTCGTTCGAGTAGAGCAGTTCGAAGCTGCCGTCAAACGCCGGATGCCGGTTGCGGAAACGCATGAGCGCCAGCAGCCGCTGGACGACCGGCTGCTGCACCGCCCGGTCCACAGCCTCCAGGCTGTAGTAGCTGCGGTTGATGTCCCGCAGCTCCCCGGTGTGCTCCATGAGGCCCGTGTCGTTACACCCGGCGAGAAGCCCGACGTAGTAGACCTGCGGGATGCCCGGCGTGAAGAACTGGATCGCCCGCGCGGCGATGTAGGCATCGTCGTTCTGCATCAGGGCGTCGTAGTAAGTGCAGGTGAGCTGGTAGATGGCGCCGACGCTGTGAATGTTGGCGGCGGACTTGCGCAGGATCGGGTCGGCACTGCGCGCGTCGATGTTGTTGATCAGGACCTTCAGCCTGTCCTCCGGCAGGATGCCTTCCACATCCGGAATGCAGATGCCGTCATGCGTATCCAGCACCGTGACCATGTTGCGCGGGCACATGCGCAGCCACTGCTTGAGATAGGTGCTGTTGGCGTCGAGGAGCGAGTAGAGCAGCAGCGGCGGCAGCGCGAAGCCGTAGGGCCGCATGTCCCGGCGGCTGAGGGCATACTGGTAACTGTAGTGGTCGTGGACCTCCGGCAGGCATTCGGCGCCGTTGGCCCTCGCCACACCGTTCACCCACTCCAGCAGCCGGTAGACATCCGGCTCCACCAGGAAGCAGCTGGTGCCGATGCGCTTCGTGGTATAGCCGAAGGCATCGAGGCGCAACAGCTTCGCACCGCGGGCCGTGAGGAAGGTGATGTAATCCTCCATGAGCTCATAGGCCAGGGGCGCATCGTAGTTGAGGTCGATCTGGTGCTCCGTGAAGGTGCACCAGACCCGCGCACTGCCGCCGCTGGCGAAGGTCACCTCCCGGAACGGCTCCTTCTCCTTGCGGATATGGATCCTGGCGAGGTCGTCGGCCGTGATCTCGCCCAGCCTGTCCACGTCCACGAACAGCTCCGCCCAGGGCGACTCAAAGCCCTTCTCCCGGAAATCGCGGAACTGGGCCGACTCGTCGGAGATATGGTTGATGGTCAGATCCACGCAGAGGTCATAATCGGCGGCGAGGGCCTCGATGTCATCCCAGTCCCCGTAGCGGGGATCGACCTCCTTGTGCGTCAGCGGCGAGAAGCCCGCGTCGGCGTTGGAGGGATAGAAGGGCAGCAGGTGCAAACCGCCGATGGCACCGGCGAAGTGCCGCTCGAGCACGGCGCGCAGGTCCCGGAGGTTCTCGCCCAGCCGGTCGGGATAGCAGATGAGCTGTACCGCGTTGCGCAGGGCCACGGGGAATCAGCGAACGCCGCCGGACGCGTCAGCCACCGCGGGCATGCGCCCGCACGGCGGCCATGAATTCACTGCCCCAGAGGGCGATGTCATAGTGGCGCACCGAGTCGTAGGCTTCCGCCAGGCGGCTGCGGGCCTCGTCGCGGCTCAGGGTCAGGCCGAGGTAGCAGGTGGTGACCAGTTCGTGCGGATCGTGCGGGTTGGTGAGAATCGCCCCGCGCAGCTCCGCTGCGGCACCGGCGAACTCGGAGAGCACCAGCACGCCGCAGCCGCCGGTCTTGCCCTGGGTGGCGACATATTCCTTCGCGACCAGGTTGAGGCCGTCGCGCAGCGGGGTGATCCACATGACGTCGGCGACGGCGTAGTAGGCCACGAGCTGTTCGAAGGGCACGCTGCGGAAGAAGAACTGCAGCGGCATCCAGCCGATCTGCGCGAAGCGGCCGTTGATGCGGCCCACCGTCTGCTCGATCTGCGTCTGCAGCTCGTCGTAGATGGTCATGCCCTGCGCCGCCGGCACACAGATCGTGACCAGCGTGACCTTGCCGCGCAGCTCCGGGTTTTCCTCGAGCAGCGTCTCCCAGGCGATGAGTTTCTCCAGGATGCCCTTGGTGAAATCGAGCCGCTCTACCGAGAGCACCAGCTTCTGCCCCTTCAACTCCTCGCGCAGTTCACCGATGCGCGCCTGCACCGCTTCGTCGTCGAGCGCGCTCTGCACCCGGCCGAGATCCAGGCCCACAGGGTGCGCGCCGAGGCCGATGCGCCGCCCCGCGACCTCGATCTCGGAGGTCATCTCCTCCAGGCCCACGGCACAGCCGTAGGTGAAGAAGCGCGGCGCGCAGTTGACCTTTTCCCGCACCTCGATGGGCATCACGCCCCGGGCCACATCGACGAAGTTCTCCGCCTGCCGCGGGATGTGAAAGCCGATGTAGTCGCACTGCAGCAGGCTGCCGACGATCTGCCGCCGCCAGGGCAGCACGTTGAACACGTCCGCCGAGGGGAAGTAGGTATGGTGGAAGAAGGCGATGGTCAGGTCCGGGCGCAGTTCGCGGAGATAGGCGGGCACCATCCACAGGTTGTAGTCGTGGATCCAGATCACCGCGCCCTCGGCCGCCTCGGCCGCCGCCCGCTCGGCGAAGCGCCGGTTCACCTCCAGGAAGACGTTCCAGTGTTCCTCGTGGAAGCTCGCCCGCTCCCAGAACGTGTGCAGCGTCGGCCAGAAGGCCTCCTTCGAGAAGCGCTTGTAGAAGATCTCGACTTCCGCTTCGGACAGCGCAACCCGCGCGGCGACCAGCTTGGGGTAGCGCTCGAGGTCGACATCCGTATGCACCTCGAAGGGACCGAGGTCCGGGTCGTCGATGGCCCAGGCCACCCAGGAGCCGGCGCGGCCGTCGGCGAAGAAGGACAACAGGGTGGGCAGAATGCCGTTCGGCGACTTGGGCCGTCGCCGCTTGCGTTCACCGTCCTCGACGAATTCCTCGTAGGGCAGGCGATGGTAGACCATGACCAGGTCCGACTTGCCCGTCCGGCTCACGGCCTGCAGCTCCGCATCCACGCCCTCGCTGCCGAGGAAGCCGAAGTAGTGGAAGGCCTCGAGAATGCCGCCGGCGCCGGGTTCGCGCGCGTGGTAGACCCGCGCCAGTTCCTGGGTGGCGAGCAGCAGGCCCTCCTCCGAGTCGCCCACGCACACACCCTTGAAGCCCTGCTCGTACATCGAAAGGTCGTTGAGCGTATCACCCGCGACCATCACCTCTTCCGGGTCGATGCCCAGGTGGGCCACCAGCCGGGTCAGCGTGCGGCCCTTGTTGACCCCCTTCGGCAGCACGTCGAAATACTTGCCGGCCGAGAACAACAGATCACAGCCGAGTTCAGCGACGGTACGGCGCACGGCGTCGTCGATATGGTGCTCCTCGCAGAAATAGGAGCAGCGACGCTCCTGCGGCACCTCCTGGCGCTGCAGTTCCGTAAAGCCCGCCAGCGCTTCGGCGACGACGTGCTCGCCGGGCCATAGCTGGTCGATGGGCTCCTGGAGGGCGAGCACGGGCTGCTGGCTTTCGCCGTGAACCACCGTGGCACCGACATCGCTGATGATGTAATCCGGCGCGGGAATGGTCGGGTCCGCGAGGAGCGGGAGAACGTGCTCGAGACCACGGCCAGTCACGAAGACCAGGTCGATGCCCGGGTGGGCCGCGATGAGCTGGTAGAGCCTGAGGCGACCCTCCTGGTCGCCGCCGAGAAAGGTGCCGTCGAGGTCTGTGGCTAGAAGCATAACGCTTGGCGCCTTCCGGCCGGTCGGTACCGGGGCCGAACCCCGCCACCGCGGCCTGCGCCGCCGGGTCCTCCTTTGGGGAATTGCTGCAGGTTGACGCGTCCGCCATCGACGAACGCCACGAGAAAACCCTACCACAGGCACCGGGGAGCGGCCAGCGGTCCCCCGGGGTGGCCAGCCGGGTGAGGCGGGCGCGGTACGCTAGAGCCGAACGGCCACCGCCCAGGTGCCGCAGGCCAGCAGGCCGAGCTGGCAGAGCATGCCGATGGCCATGCCCGGCCCGCGCTTCGCCGGGTCTTGCACATAGGCGTTGCGGTAGAGGATGCGACCGAGGAAGAAGCCGAGGCCGAGGAGCGGCGCGACGAGGGGTATGCTGAACCAGTAAGCCGTGATCCACAGCGCCGGCAGCACGATCACCAGTTGCTCCAGCGTATTCATCTGCACCCGGTAGGCGCGATCGAAGTCGGGGTGGCCGCTGCAGGCCGGCGCCTCGATGCCGTGGCGTACGCGCTCGCGGCCCACCAGCATGGCGAAGGCGAGGTACTGGGCGAGGAGCAGCAGGGTGACGAGCGCAGTAAACTCCATGGGCGGGCTCCGGTCCGGGTTCGCCAACAGCATAGCGTGCCCGGGCGCGCCCTGCACGGACAGCGACGGAATCCGGGCACAGCGCCGTAGAAGGGGCCAGGCACAGCGGCACGCCGGGCAGCGCAGGAGGACGAACGCCATGGCTGGAAGACTGCTTTGCGGCGGCGCGCTCGCACTGCTGCTACTGCTCGCGGGCTGCGGTGGCGGCGGTGGCGGCGGTGGCGACAGCGCGCCCACCACGGCACCCCCCGCTGCGGACACACCGCCGCCGGCGGGCGATCCGCCGGCCGATGACGAAGAGATCCTCCGTGGACTCTACGGCGCTTCCCGCCTCGCCACCCGCGCGACCTTCGGCATGGACCTGGAGGCCATCCAGGCGATCGAGGCGCGGGGCGAGGACAGCTGGCTGGAAGACCAGTTTGCCCTCCCCATCACCCACCATTCCCCCGTGGTGTCCGAGCTGCTCGCCCGCGAGGCCGCCGGCGACTTCGAGGTACTCCGCGCCGACAACGACAACCTGCAGGCCCTCTACGGCCGCATGGCCTGGTGGCACAGCACGCTCACCGCCGAAGACCAGCTCCGCCAGCGCATGGCCTACGCCCTGAGCCAGCTCTTCGTGGTGTCCGACGGCGTGGATATACTTTTCCTGTACCCCTACGCCACCAGCGACTACTACGACACGCTCCTCGACCACGCCTTCGGCAACTTTCGCGACCTGCTCCTCGCGGTGACGCTGCACCCGGCCATGGGCGTCTACCTGAGCCACCTCAACAACGCGAAGGCGGCCCCGGAGGCCAACGTCTTTCCGGACGAGAACTACGCCCGGGAGGTGATGCAGCTGTTCAGCATCGGCCTGTTCGAACTCAACCCCGACGGCACGGAAAAGCAGGACGCCGGCGGGCAACCGATCCCGACCTACGACAACGACGACATCCGCGAATTCGCGCGGGTCTTTACCGGGCTGTCCTGGGGCGGCAACAATCCGCGCTTCGGCTCGGATCGCGCCACCTTCCGCGAGCCGATGCAGCTCTTCGAGGCCTTCCACGACGACGGTGCCAAGACGCTGTTGCGCGACACGACGCTGCCGGCCGGCCAGGGCGGCATGGCGGACATCGAGGCGGCGGTGGACAACCTCTTCGAGCACCCGAACACCGGGCCCTTCATCGGCCGCCAGCTGATCCAGCGGCTGGTGACCTCCAACCCCTCGCCGGCCTATGTCGAGCGCGTGGCGCGGGCCTTCAACGGCGAAAGCGGCAGCCCGCGGGGCGACCTGAAAGCGGTGCTGCGGGCGATCCTCCTGGACCCGGAGGCGCGGGCCCTGCCCGACCCGGCGGGCACGGCCGGCAAGCTGCGCGAGCCGGTCCTGCGCCTGCTGGCCGCGCTGCGGCAGCTCGGCGCATCCAGCCCGGACGGCTTCTACGCCAACACCGGCTTCTTCGCCCAGCAGCAACTGCAGCAGCACCCGCTGTCGGCACCGAGCGTCTTCAACTTCTACCTGCCCGATTACCAGCCCATCGGCGAGATCGCCGCGGCGGGGCTGGTGGCGCCGGAGTTCCAGATCACCAACGCAAGCTCCATCGTCGCCATGGCCAACGTGCTGCAGGCGGCCGTGCTCGGCGACTTCGTCAACGACCTGCGCGAGCCGCCCTTCAGCGCCGCCACCCTGGACCTGGACCCCTGGGTCGCGGTGGCGGACGACGTGGACGCGCTGCTCGAGCGGATGGATTCGGTGTTCACCTACGGCACCCTCTCCGCCGCCACGCGCAGCGCGATCGGCGACGCCGCCCGGCAGATCGACGACCCGCTGCTGCGCGCGCGGGTCGCCCTCTACCTGCTGCTCATTTCCCCGGACTACGCCGTGGAGCTCTGACCATGCTGACCCGTCGACGCTTCCTCTACCACGGCTGCGCCGCCAGCGCGGCGACCATGGCCGCCGGCAGCGCGCTGCTCCAGCTCGCCGGTGCCCGCCGCGCCGCGGCCCAGCCCGCCGGTGACTATCGCGCCCTGGTCTGCATCCTGCTCGCCGGCGGCAACGACTCCTTCAACATGCTCGTCCCCGACGACAGCGAGAGCTACGCGGGCTACGCCGGGCTGCGCACGGACCTGGCGCTGCCGCGGGACAGCCTGCTGCCGCTGCCGGGCACCGATGCGCTCGGCCGGCGCTACGGGCTTCACCCGGGCATGCCGGGGCTGAAACAGCTCTTCGAGCGCGGCGAGGCCGCCTTCGTCAATAACGTGGGCACGCTGCTCGCCCCGGTGGATTTCGAGGCCATCGCCAGCGGCAGCTGGCCGCTGCCGCTGGGGCTTTTCTCCCACGCGGACCAGATCGAGCAGTGGCAGACGGCGGTTTCCGATACGCGCATCGCCGAGGGCTGGGGCGGCCGCCTGGCAGACCTGTTCCCGGAACGCAACAACGCCAACGGCATCGCGATGAACATCTCCCTCTCCGGCAACAACGTGTTCCAGGGCGGGGCCAGCATCGCGCCCTACGCGGTGACCACAGACGACGCCGGCGCCGTCAGCCTCGCCGGCTACAACGACGGCACGCCGGGCGGTGACTTCACCCGCGCCGTGGTGGACCAGCTGCTGGCCGCACCGCAGGGCGCGCTCCTGCGGCGCGCCTACCGGGACAGCCTCGCCGGAGCGATCGAGGCACAGCAGTTCTTCAGTGCGGCCCTCGCCGATGCACCGCCGCTGGCGACGCCCTTCGCCGGCGACCCCTTTTCGCTCGCCCTGCGGCAGATCGCGCGCATCGTGGCCATCCGCGAGACCCTCGGCGCCTCGCGGCAGACCTTCTTCATTACCGTGGGTGGCTGGGATCACCACGATGACGTGCTGGAGAACCAGGCAGAAATGCTGCCCATGATCGACGGCGGCCTGGCCGCCTTCCGCGACGCCCTGGCGGAGCTCGGCATGCTCGATCGCGTCACCACCTTCACCACCTCCGACTTCGGCCGCACCCTCACCTCCAACGGCAAGGGCTCGGACCACGGCTGGGGTGGCCACCAGGTCGTCATGGGCGGCGCCGTGAACGGGGGCGGGTTTTACGGGGAATACCCGGACATCTACCCGGGCAATCCGCTGGATGTCGGCCGCGGCAGCTTCGTGCCGACACTCTCGGTCGATGAATACTTCGCCGAGCTGGCACTCTGGTTCGGCGTCGCGCCGGCGGACCTCGCCACGGTGCTGCCGAACATCGGCGCCTTCTACAGCCCGACGTCGGGCGCGGCGCCGGTAGGGTTCCTCGCCTAGCGGCCCGGCGGCCGCACCCGCTCAGGCAGCGTGCGGGTTCGCCCGCTCGATGAGGGCGGCGACATCGACGCCCCGGGGCAGCGTGCCGAAGTTGCGGTCGCCGCTGCCGCCGAGGCGGGAGCGAATGAAAGCATCGGCGACGGCGGCGTTCCCCGCCTGCAGCAGCAGGCTGCCCTGGGCCACCAGCGCCAGCCGGTCGACCAGGGACCGCGCGCGGTACTCGAGCTCGTCGCCGTTGCCGAGGGCCACCTCCAGTTCGGCCACAGCGGCATCGAGTACCGGGTGATCGCCCGCCGTCTTTGCCAGCTCCCGGTGCCAGGCATCGAGGGCGTCGGGGCTCTTCGCCACGGCGCGCAGCAGATCCAGCGCCTGGACGTTGCCGGAGCCCTCCCAGATCGCGTTGATCGGCGCATCGCGGTAGAGGCGCGCGAAGATGAAATCCTCGGTGACGCCATTGCCGCCGAAGCATTCCATCGCCTCGTACACGTGGAACGGGGTGCGCTTGCAGATCCAGTACTTGCCCGTGGGCAGGCCGAGGCGCAGGAGCAGCCCCTCGTGCTCGTCGCCGGCCAGGCTCCGGTCCAGGGCCTCACCCATGCGCAGCGTCAGCGCCAGGGCGCCTTCCACCTCCAGCTGCAGGTCGGCGAGCACGTTGCGCATGAGCGGCTGGTCCACCAGCCGCCTGCCGAAGGCACTGCGGCCGAGCGTGTGATTCACGGCCTGCGCCACGGCCTGGCGCTGCGCCGCGCTGGAGCCGATCATGCAGTCGAAGCGGGTCATGGCTACCATCTCGATGATCGCCGGCACGCCGCGACCCTCCTCCCCGACCATCCAGCCGAGAGCGCCGCGCAGCTCGATTTCCGAGGAGGCATTGGCGATGTTGCCCAGCTTGTTCTTGAGGCGCTGCACCTGGATCGGGTTCTTGCTGCCGTCCGGCCGCCAGCGCGGCACCAGGAAGCAGGACAGGCCACCGTCGCTCTGCGCGAGCACCAGGAAGGCATCGCACATGGGCGCGGAGGTGAACCACTTGTGGCCCACGAGCTCATACTCGCCCCCGGGGCCGCCGGCGCCGAGGGCACGCGCGGCCGTGGTATTGGCGCGCACATCGGAACCGCCCTGCTTCTCGGTCATGCCCATGCCGATGGTCAGCGCGCTCTTCTCCGTGTGCGGCACATTGCGCGGGTCGTAGCCCCGCGCGAGCACCTTGGGCAGCCACGCCTCGCCCACGGACGGCGTCAGCCGCAGCGTCGGCACGGAGGCGAAGGTCATGGTCAGCGGGCAGCCGTGCCCGGACTCCACCTGCGCCTGCAGGTAGTACTGCGCGGCGCGGGCCACGTGGGCGCCGGGCCCGGGGTCCGACCACGGCTGGCTGTGCAGCCCCGCCTCGAGGCCCAGCGCCATGAGCCGGTGGTAGGCCTCGTGGTAGCGCACCTGGTCGACCCGGTAGCCCTGGCGGTCGTGGCCGAAGAACTGCGGCTTGTACTCGTTGGCGAGAAAGCCCCACTCGATCACCTCGGCGCTGCCACAGCGCTCGCCGTGAGCGGACAGGGTGTCTTCCGCCCACGCCGAACCGTGGCGCGCAACGCCCTCGCGCAGGGCGGTATCGCCGGTGTAGCTGTTGACGCCCTCGAGGGCTTCGGACTGGTTGAAGACCTCGTGCGTGTGCGCGAGGTGGTCGACGGAGAAAGTGCTGTTATCGGTGGTCATGGCGGGCTCCTGCCGTGGTGCTGTCGCTGGCCATACAGAGAGCCAATCATGGTACCAGAGCGCCCTGCCGCGTGCCCGCAGCCCGGCCGGCGCCGCCTAGCAGCCGTGCCGCGCCGTGCCGCAGTGCCAGCAAAAGTCGAAGGTCGCGGGGCTTTCGCTGCCGCAGCGCGGGCAGGCCCAGTCCGCCTCCTCGATGGCGGCCTGCGCCCGCTCGATGGCCCGGCGCGCACGCTCCGCGTCGCGGCGCCGCCTCACCCAGAGCTCCGGCCAGGTATCGATGGGCGCCAGCTCCCCCGCCGCACCGGCGGCATACTCATTGTGCACGACGCAGGGAATGCCAAGACGCTCGAGGGCGTCCCGGGCCTGGGCGACGATCAGGTGACTGGGGTGGGTGTAGACGAGTTCCAAGAAGAGCTGCACCGGCCGCGTTGGCGCCATTGTAGCGCGCCCGGCGGCCGGCGAAACGGGACACGCTCAATGCCTGGCGTAGGTGGCGACCAGGTAACGCTCGCGCAGGGCTTCCCGGTCTGCCGCGTCCACGCCGAGCCGCTCCTCGAGGTAGCGCTCCAGGGACCCGAAATCCTGCTCCAGCTGGTCGAGGGCAAAGCGCAGGTAGGGCACGCCGTCCCCGGTAAGCAGGGGCTGAGCTGCCTTTACTTCACCGCCTTCACTGTAGCGCAGCATCAGCCTCGCGAAAAAGTTGTCCTCGGCTGCCGCCGCAAGATCGACATCACCCCGCTCGACCGCCGGACGCCGGTACCGCGTTGAGAAGAGGTAATCCTGCAGCACCACCTCCCGGGGGACACCGAGGGCGAGAAGCAGCAGTGCCGAAGTGAAGCCGGTGCGGTCCTGCCCCGCCGAGCAGTTGACGACCAGCGGCACCTGCCCGGCCAGCACCGCGTCAAAAAACAGCTTCAGCTGCGCTTCGAGCTGGTAGGGGAAAGCCCGGTAGAGCTCGCCCATCCCACGGGGCTGGCCGTCCTCGTCGACCATACGTTCGACGATCTCGGCCATGCTGTAGTCGTGGGCGAGCAACTCGATGCCCTGCGCCTCGGCCCACCGGTTCGGGTAGAGCGCCCGCTCCTCAGTGGAGCGCAGGTCAACAACACGCTTGAAGCCGAAACCCTCAAGGTAGGCCTGGTCCTCGGCCGTGAGGCCGGTCATCACGCCGGAGCGGAACAGGAGGCCGCGGCGCACCTGGCGCCCGTCCGCGGTGAAGTACCCCCCCATGTCGCGAAAGTTGGACCCCCCCGCCAGGGGCAAGAGCCGGTCGTAGGCCGCGGTCAGCCCCGCCGGGACGGCCTCGGCCAGTGCCACCGTGTTCCCCAGGGCCATTGCAAACAGCAGGGCCAGTGCCGCAGCGCCGGCGCGCAGGGGAGACAAGCGGCGTTGAAAAGGCTGCATGGTCTGCTCCTCGAAATCCGTTTCAGTAGTTGATGCGCAGGCCGACAAGGTAGTAGCGGCCGAAGCTCTCGGACTGGTTGATGGTGCCGTTGCCCGCAAAGCGCACGTCCGTCTCGTCCGTGATGTTGTTCAGGTTGGCATAGACGGAGGCGCGCGCGCCGGCGAGCTCAAGCGGGAGCTCGTAGGCGATCGTCGCATCGACCCGCTCCATCTCGCCCCAGTACTCGCTCGGGTCCTCGATCGGCGAGATCCACTCGTCGCGATACTGGTAGTTGAGACGCGCGGAGAGACCGTAGTTCTCGTAGAACACTGACGCGTTGTAGATCAGCTCGGAGGTTCCCGGCAGGTCGAGCTGGCGGCCGTCCAGGGTCTCGAACTCACTGTCCACGACGGTCACGTTGGCGCTGAAGCCAAGGCCGCCGAGGGCACCGGGCAGGAAGTCCTGGCCGGAGAACATGAAGTTCGCCTCGACGCCGCTCAGCTTGCCGTTGTCGCCATTGGTGGCGCCGCTGAAGGTCCACTCCTCTCCCGCCGCCGTGGGCAGGTAGGCGCCGCCGTCTACGGTGGTCACAGCCTGGTAGATAACGTTGTCGATCTCGCGGTGGAAAGCGCCCAGCGACAGGATGCTGGCCGTGGCGTAGTACCACTCGAGCGAGACGTCCACGCCGATGGCCTCCTCGGCGTCGAGGAAGGGGTTGCCACCGCTGACTTCCCGCTCCGTGGGGTCGACGGCGGCAGCGGCGCGCCACTCGTTGTAGGTCGGCCGGTTGACGCCGCTCGAGGCCGAGAGACGGAACTTGAGGTCGTCCGCCAGGTCGACGTTCAGATGCGCCGACGGCAGCACATTGATGAAATCGTCCTCGACCTCGAGGGGCTCACCACCCGCGGGGCCGGAGCTGGTGTAATCAGTCTGTTCGACGCGCACACCATAGACGACGTTACCCCAGGTGAAGCGGGTCGTGGCCATGAGGTAGGCAGCGAGAATGTCCTCGTCGATCGCCACCAGCAGGTCATCGGCCGGGTCTACCGGGCCCAGACCGCCGGCCGCCTCCCAGGCTGCGCGCAGGCCCTGGTTGTCGTAATAGGTGCCGCCGATGCTGTTCGTGGTGTTGGAGTCCCAGGGCACGCCGGTGTCGAACGCGCCGATGTCGGGCACCGGAAAGCCGAAGTTGATACCCTGGCTGATGGCATAGCCGCCGGATTCGCGCTGGTCATACTGCACGCCGAGTGCCACCGTGCTATCGCCGAAGAGGGCAGTATCCCGCTCGGCGTCCAGCTTTAACTTCGTCGCCTCGATGTCGAGGTTCTGCGCTACGTCGAGGCCCAGGGTCACCGCGTACTCGAGGGAGGGCAATGGTGCGGCGAGGTCGAGGAGCGGGTCCTCGCGGTCGGCGAGATCGAAGCTCCCGAACGCCGGGGCACCGGTGCTGAAAGGGATCGGCAGGCGGACATCGAACTCGGTCTCGGTGTAATTGAGCCGGGCTTCCAGGCGCCAGCCACCGGCGACGAAGTCCGCACCCAGCGTATTGGTATACGTTGAGTTCTCGTAGCTGCCGTCTTCGAGGAGTCGATCGGCAATCATCAGGACGTCGCTGCGCTGCTCGCCGGGCTGGGGGTCCGCCACCGAGAAGACCCACTGGTTGCGCTCTTCCTCATCCAGGAACTCGCTGTACAGGCTGGACAGAAAGAGAGAGCGCAGCGTGCCTTCCCCGCGGTACTCGATGCGGCCGCCGTAGCCCGTATCCTCGCGATTCACGAAGTAGCTGCGGTAGTCGAGTTCGTTGACCACCAGGTCGCCACCGGCGATGGCTAGGTCATACTCCCGGTTGTCGGTCACCTGCTCGCGGCGGTTCTTCGAATAGAACCCCACGATGCCGAACGTTTCATTCGACCAGGATGCGCGGAAGCTGGTTCGTTCCACGTCGCCGCCGCCGAGATCCTGCTCACCCATGCCGATGTCGCCGGCGAGGGAAAGCCCTTCCGCGTCAAAGGGGCTGAACGTCTGGATGTTGATGTAGCCGGAAACCGATTCACCCGGCATGCTCGGAAGAATCGCCTTGTTAGCGTCGATGCGGCTGGTGATCGTCGCCGGGAAGCTGTCAAAACGCGGAATGCGGCCATTCTCCGCGCCCGGTACATCAATGCCGTCAAAGGCAATGCCCGTGTAACGGAACGGTGCGCCGCGCAGGTTCAGATAGCGCGCCTGGCCCTGGTCCCGCTCCACGGCAACGCCGGGGAGGCGTGAAAGGGAATCGGCAATGTTCTGGTCCGGGAAGCGGCCGATCGTGTCGGCAGACACCACGTCAACGAGGTTATCGGCCATGCGCTTGGCATCGAGGGCCGCCTGCTGCGCGTCGCGGATCGGCGTGGCGACGACATAGACTTCCTCAATACGATCGGCTGGCTGGCTTAGCGCGGAGCCCGCGAGAGCAGACCCCGCGAGAGCGACGGCAATCCGCAGGGGCGTTCGTGCAGACATGGCAATCAGGCTCAGTGAAAATGAGCCTTGAAGCATGTCCGGCACCCATTGCACTTCGGTGACTCGCCGATGAAAGTTGAGTGAAACTTTTGTGTTGACGCGCCGCAAATGCCGGCAAGACAAGCTGCCATGGTTTATCCTGCCGTTTTCGACGCGTTGAGCTGCCATGAAATACCGGCGCACCGGCCTCTTCTTCACCGCACTGCTTGTCGTCCTCCTCGCCCCCACCGTGACCGCTGAAAACACCCTGCGCATCGCCACCTTCAATGCCTCCATGGAAGGCGGCAACTACGTGGCGCGGGGAGAAGCGCCCGTGGGCGGCGAGCTGGCGGCGGCGCTGGCGAGCGGCAACCATCCACAGCTGCGCAATATCGCCGCCATCATCCGCCGGGTGCGGCCGGACATCCTGCTGCTCAACGAGTTCGATTACAGCGGGGCCCCGCAACGCACCATCGACGCGTTTCGCGACAACTACCTCGCCGCGCCCCGTCCCGGGCTCGACCCCATTGCCTACCCCCACGCTTTCACCGCGCCGGTGAACACCGGCATCGACTCGGGCTTCGACCTCGATCGCGACGGTGTCGCCAGCGGCCGCGGCCAGGACGCCTGGGGCTACGGTCTCTACCCCGGCCAGTACGGCATGGTGCTCCTGAGCCGCTATCCCATCGACAGCGCAAACGCCCGCACCTTCCAGCACCTGCCCTGGAAAGCGATGCCCGGCAACCTTCTCGCCGGGCTGCGCGCACCCGACGGCTCGCCCTGGTACCCCGCCGAGGTCCTGGCTCGCTTTCCGCTGTCCTCCAAGTCGCACTGGGACGTGCCGGTTGTCGTGCATGGCGCCACGATCCACGTGCTCGCCAGCCATCCCACGCCACCGGTCTTCGACGGGCCCGAAGACCGGAACGGCCGGCGCAATCACGACGAGATCCGCTTCTGGACCGAGTACCTCTCCGCGGGGGACGCCACCCACTGGATCCGCGACGATGCAGGCGGGCGCGGTGGCCTCCGGGGCGATCGCTTCGTGCTGCTCGGTGACCTGAACAGCTCCCCCGTCGAGGGCGACAGCCGCCGCGCCGCGATCAATGCCCTGCTCGCTCACCCGCGGGTAGACGCCAGCATCGTGCCCGGGAGCGCCGGGGGCGCCGCAGCGCGGCCAGGAAACGCGCACGCGGCAACGCACACGGCGGCCTGGGGCCAGCGCGCGGACTATGTCCTGCCCTCCCGCGCCGGCTGGTCGGTCGTGGGCAGTGGAGTCTTCTGGCCCGCCCCGGGGGAGCAGGACGCGGCGCTGGTAGCAGGGCGGGCGCTGTCATCGGACCACCGCCTGGTCTGGCTGGACCTGGCGCTCGCTGCGCCCTGACGCCGCTGCCCGGCGCCGCAACGGCAACGCGAAGACCTTACTCCGCGACCGAAGGTGTCCAGGCAACGACCCGGTTCCTGCCGGCCGCCTTCGCCTCGTAGAGCGCCTTGTCCGCGCGGGCGACCAGCGACTGCGGCGGCAGCCCCCCCGGGTCCCACGCAACGCCGATACTCGTGGTCACGACCACGCCAGCCGGGTAGGCCGCCGCCTCGATCGCCGCGCGAACCTTCTCGGCAACGGCGCGGGCGCCGGCCTCACCCGTTTCCGGCAGCAGCAGCAGGAACTCCTCACCGCCCCAGCGGCCGACCCGGTCCGTGCTGCGTACGACATCGCCAAGCACCCGGGCGACGGTCACCAGGACCTGGTCGCCGACCGGGTGGCCGTGCCGGTCGTTGATGGCCTTGAAATGATCCAGGTCGAGAAGCGCCACCGCCACCGGCTGCCCCGAACGGGAGGCGAGGGACAGGGCCTGGCGCAACTCGGCATCGAGCTGCTCGCGGTTGAGAAGCCCGGTAAGGCCATCGACCCGCGCGTAGGCGCCCAGCTGCTCGTAGGCCGCCTCGTGGCAGCGTTCGCTGAAGCGGTGGATCAACCAGTGTGCCAGCAGCACCTCGACGATGTTCAGGAAGGCGCCGAGATCGAAAGGCCGGACCGGGAAGCCCGGATGAAAAGCGGCGATGTAGCCCGCCACCATGAGACCGAAGGCGCCGGCGACCCAGCTCCCCGCGCGGCTGCCGAGCAGGAAAAACGCCAGCGGTGGCAGGACCGTCACCCAGACCAGCGAGTAGGCCGCGCCGCGGGCCAGCGCAGTGTAGGCCAGCAGCAGGGCCGCGAGCGTCGCGATGGCCACCCAGCTCGCCGGCTTGAGGCGGCCACTGCGCCGCAGGTAGACCCAGGTTGCAAGCGCAATGCCCATAGTCGCCAGGTCGAAGGCGGCGATCGCCAGGGCATCGAACAACAGGAGGTTGACGAGTCCGATCACGGCGCCGTAGGCCGCCATGAGCGCCAGCATGACGCGCAGCAGCCGGTACTGCTGGTCGCGGCGGATCTGCTCCGCGACCGCGTTACCTCCGGGCATCGCTACGGCTCCGGGCACGCGAAATGAGTGGTGAGGATAACACCGAAGGGGCCCGGCTACAGCCCGTCCGCATCGCTTGCGGTGATGACCGGGCTGCGCCGCCCTGTGGACATCCCGCGGCA
Source organism: Pseudohaliea sp. (assembly GCF_054552115.1). Lineage (NCBI taxonomy): Bacteria > Pseudomonadati > Pseudomonadota > Gammaproteobacteria > Cellvibrionales > Halieaceae > Pseudohaliea > Pseudohaliea sp. Next base: position 46,270 of record NZ_JBTOLW010000021.1, read on the forward strand.
AGGTTCCCCGGAGATTCCGGTGATATTACCCAAAATCCTTCCTGCCGGTCGCGGCTTAATCAAAGTGACACAAAGCTCTCCTAGCCTTCCCGCAGTTCCACAAACCACCAGAGGAAGGCATCCCATGCATCCGTCCATCTCGAAACTCTTTGCCCGCAAGGCGCTGGTTCGCGCGATCGCCGGCGCGTCCGTCGTCGGCAGCTTCGGCCTGACCGCGCCGGTCTACGCCCAGGAGACCACTGCCGCGGTCCGCGGTGTTGTGACGTCGGGCGGCCAGCCCGTGGCCGGCGCGACCGTCACCGCCAGGAGCCTGGCGACCGGCCTGTCCCGCTCGGCCACCACCGACGCCGCCGGCAACTACTTTATCCGCCAGCTCCCCGCCGGCGTCGATTACAGCATCCGCGTGACCTCGCCCCAGGGCAGCGCGAGCAGCGAGCGCGTGAAGCTCGCGGTGGGCCAGCAGGCGCAGATGGATTATGCGCTTTCCGCCATCGAGGAAGTCGTGGTCATGGGTACGGCCGTCGAGGTCGCCGATACGGCGATCGGCCCGACCGCCGTCTTCGACATCAGCGACCTGCAGGACTCGCCGGCCATCAACCGGAACATCAACGACGTTATCCAGCAGGACCCGCGGATCTACGTGGACCAGTCGTCGCCGTCTGACGCGATCCAGTGCAACGGCGCCAACCCGCGCTTCAACAGCCTGACCGTAGACGGCATCCGCCTCAACGACGGCTTCGGCCTCAACTCCAACGGCTACCCGACGCAGCGCATGCCCTTCCCCTTCGATGCGATTTCCAGCGTCGCGGTCGAAATGGCGCCGATGAGCGTCATCTACGGCGGCTTCTCCGCCTGTAACATCAACGCCGTCACCAAGTCCGGCAGCAACGAGCTGTTCGGCTCCGTGTTCATGGACTACACGGACGACAACATGCAGGGCGACAAGCTCGAGGGCGACAGCATCCAGGTTACCGACTACGACGAGACCCGCTACGGCTTCGAGCTCGGCGGCGCCATCATCGAGGACAAGCTGTTCTTCTACGGTGCCTATGAGAAGTACGAAGGCGTGGACTTCAACGACCGCGGCGCCCTCGGCAGCGGCGCCGTGAACGAGGTGCTGGTTACCCAGGCGGAGCTGGACGAGATCGCCCAGATTGCCCGCGACGTCTACCAATTCGACCCGGGCACGAGTACGCCCGGCACCATCGACTTCGAGGATGAAAAGTACATCGGCAAGCTCGACTGGTACATCACGGACAGGCAGCGCCTCGCCCTGAGCTACATGTACAACGACTCCGTCAACGCCACGCCTTCCGACGGCGAGAATGTCGAGTTCGAGTTCTCCGATCACTTCTACAACCGCGGCGCGGAGCTGAACTCCTACATCGCCAGCCTCTATTCGGACTGGACGGACAATTTCTCGACCGAGATCCGCGTTGCGCGCACCGAAGTTGACTTCGTGCAGTCACCCCGTGCCGGCAATGACTTCGGCGAGATCCGGGTCGAACTCGAGGATGTGGATGTCTACCTCGGCGGCGACGACAGCCGCCATGCCAACCAGCTCGAATACACCATCGACCAGTTCGTCGCCCGCGGCCGCTACCAGCTCGGCTCGCACACGATCACCGGTGGCTACGAGCGCGAGGCCTATGACATCTTCAACCTGTTCTACCAGCACGTGGATACGGAGATCCGCTTCGACGGCATCGACAACTTCCGCGCGGGCCTGGCGGACCGGGTCTATTACGGCAACGCCATCAGCAACAATCAGGACGATATCGCCGAAGCCTTCGAGTACGCGATCAACTACGTCTACCTGCAGGACGAGTGGCAGGTGAACGACAAGCTGACCGTGACCTACGGGCTACGCTACGACTACTACGAGACCGACGATGCGCCCAACCTGAACCAGGGATTCCTGGCCAGCTACGGTTTCGGCAATAACGAGACCCTCGATGGTCGCGACCTGCTGCAGCCACGTTTCGGCGTCACCTATGACTTTTCCGACGAGCTGTCCTTCCGCGGCGGCATCGGCCTGTTCTCCGGTGGCAACCCTAACGTCTGGCTGTCCAACACCTACAGCAACACCAACACGACGGCGGTGCAGGCACGCATCGACGGCATGGACCTCTTTGCCCAGAACTACGTCAACTGTGAAGAAGGCGTGCCGGTCTGTGGCCCGGGCTACGGCGTCCCGCAGGACATCGCCGACGTGGTTGCCGCCGGCGACGGCTCCAACTTCGAGATTAACTTCCTCGATCCGGACTTCGACATTCCCAGCGAGTGGAAGTACACGGCGGGCCTGACCTGGTACGCCCCGATGGACATCACGTTGACCGCTGACCTGCAGATCAGCCGCGGCGAGGACACGGCGATCTACAAGCGTGCCGACCTCGAGCGTGTGGGCACCAACGACCTCGGTTACCCGGTCTACGAGAGCGTCCGTGAACCCGCTTTTGTGCTGACCAACGCGAGCAATGGAAACGAGTCCGAATCCATCGCCTTCAGTGCCTTCAAGGCCTGGGACAACGGCTTTGACCTCCGCGTCGGCTACGCCTACACGGAAGCCGAGGACGTGAACCCGATGACCTCGTCGATCGCGTTCTCGAACTATATCAACCGTGCCTTTGTCGATCCGCAGGCCGAGGATCTCGCTCCCTCGAACTGGGCGATCGAGCATCGCTTCACGACGGTGCTCAACTATACCGCCGATTTCTTCGGCGGCTACGAGACCCGGATCTCGCTGTTCGGCCAGTACAACTCCGGCATCCCCTACAGCATCACGCTGGACGGGGCCGAGGGGACCATCGATGCCTACGGCTTCCAGCCGTTCCTCGACTTCGAGCGCAACGTGCTGCCGATCGGCGGCAGCCGGAACAGCCAGGAAGGCGACTCCTTCAGCAAGATCGACCTGCGCATCTCGCAGGAGGTTCCGGGCTTCGCGCCGGGGCACCGCGGCAGCGCGTTCATCATCATCGACAACCTGACCAACCTGCTGAATGACGACTGGGGCATCATGAACCAACCGTCCTTCCCCTACGGCGTCACCGCCGAGCAGGAAGCGAACGGCCAGGCACAGCAGCGGATCGGCGACACCTCCCTCTGGAGCATGCGCGTCGGCCTCAACTACCGCTTCTGACCGAACGGGCCGCTCCGGCGGCCCGGGCACGTTCCCCGAGCGACCATGGGATACCCATGGTCGTTTTTTTTGCATAATTCCGGGTTGAGGGCGGGAGTCTTCTCTCAGTCGCTCCCCGATACGCGCTTTGAGAAAGAAGACTCCCGCCCTCACCCCTGCCGCCGGTGGCACACGCGATACATCAGTTTCACGTCCCGCACAGTACCGCTGCGTTCCTGTCCAGGGGCCGCTGCGTTACACTCTGACCTGTCCAACACTTCGGAGACCTGCTATGACCTGGATGATTCTCGGCCTGGTGCTCTTCCTCGGCACCCACTCGCTGCGCATCTACGCCAACGACTGGCGCAGCGCCCGCATCGCGGCCATGGGCGAGAAGCCCTTCAAGGCGGTCTACGGCCTGGTCTCGCTCGCCGGCCTCGCGCTGGCGATCTGGGGCTACGGCGCCATGCGCCAGGACCCGACGATGCTGTGGCATCCCCCCGTGGGCCTGTACCACGCCGTATCCCTGTTCACGCTGCCGGCGTTCATCCTGCTCGTGGCGGCCTACGTGCCCGGCAACCACCTGAAGGCCCGGCTCGGCCACCCGATGGTCATGGCCGTGAAGTTCTGGGCTTTCGGTCACCTGCTGGCGAACGGACGCGTCGGCGACGTGGTCTTCTTCGGCGCGTTCTTTGTCTGGGCGGTGGTGCTCTACATCCGCTCCCGGAAACTGGACCGGGCCGCCGGCGTCACCTATCCGCCCGGGCGCATGCCCGCCACCGTGGCCACGGTACTCATCGGCGGGGTCGCCTGGTTCCTGTTTGCCCGCTACGGACACATGGCCGTTGCCGGGGTGCCGGCGCTGCCCGGAAGCTGACGCACCGTGGCTGAGGACGCGCGCGTACTGACTCGCACGGCGGGCCCGGTCCGCACTATCGTCATCAACCGGCCCGAGGCCCGTAACGCCGTCGACCGGCCGACCGCCGAAGCGCTGCTGGCGGCGTTCCGCGCCTTCGAGGCGGATGACGACCTCCGCGTCGCCGTGCTCACCGGCGCCGGCGGCACTTTCTGCGCCGGGGCCGATCTCAAGGCGCTCGGCGATCCGCAGCGGCGCAACGCGGTCGAGGCCACGGGCCGCGCGGAGGGGCCCATGGGGCCTTCGCGCATGGCCCTCGCCAAGCCGGTCATCGCCGCCGTGCCCGGCCACGCGGTGGCCGGCGGCCTGGAGCTCGCCCTGCTCTGTGACCTGCGCGTGGCGGAAAGCTCCACCATCTTCGGCGTCTTCTGCCGGCGCTGGGGCGTGCCCCTGATCGACGGCGGCACGGTGCGGCTGCCGCGGATCGTCGGCCACGGCCGGGCCATGGACATGATTCTCACCGGCCGGCCGGTCCATGCCGACGAGGCGCTCGCCATAGGCCTCGCGAACCGCGTCGTCGCCGACGGCGAGAGCCTGGCCGCGGCCGAAGCCCTGGCCGCGGAGATCGCGGCCTTTCCCCAGCAGTGCCTGCGTGCCGATCGGGACTCCGCCATCACCCAGTGGGACTATCCGCTCGCCGAGGCGCTGGCCCGCGAGGGCGCGGGCGGCTTCCCGGTTATCGAGGCCGAGGCGGTCCCGGGGGCCGCGCGTTTCGCCGGCGGCGCCGGCCGCCATGGCCGTTTCCATGAGGCTGACTGAGCGGCCCGACCTCGGGCCCGACGCCACGGCGTCCGACGGCGACGACCTCGCCACCTTCCTCTACCGGGAGCGCCTGGAGCTCTACTACCGCTCCCTGCGCGCCTCGCTCATCGCGGTAGTAGTCAACAGCAGCATTCTCTGCTGGCTGCTCTGGGATCCGGCGCGCCCGGCAACACTGCTCGGCTGGCTGCTCGCCACCCTGCTGGTCACGGTGTATCGCGGCGTCCTCGCCTATCGCTTTTCCCGCACGGCACCGGCGGCGCGCAGCGCAAGGGCCTGGTACCGGCATGCGATCCTCGGTGCGCTGCTCTCGGGGTTGACCTGGGGCGCCGCGGGTTTCCTGCTGTTCTCCCCCGACAACATCTACAACCAGTCACTGCTCGCCTTCGTACTGGCCGGCATGTGCGCCGGGGGCGTCGTATCCCTCGCGGCCTTCATCGAAGCCAGCGTGCCCTTTCTCGTCCTGGCCATCGTGCCGTACACCCTGCGGCTGTTCCTCGAGGGAAACCTGGAGGCGATGCAGCTCGGCCTCATGGCGCTCCTGTACCTGGTGCTCATGAGTGTCTTCGCCCGCCGGGTCAACGAGACCGTCGTCGGCGGGTTCAGGATGAGCCACCTGCGCGAGCGCGCCGAGGCCGCCGCCGAACGGCAGGCGCTCTATGACGACCTCACGGGTCTGCCCAACCGTCGCCTGCTCCTGGACCGCCTGCGCCAGGCGAGGGCCCGCGCGCTACGCCATGGCACCGGGGCGGCCGTACTGTTCCTCGACCTGGACCATTTCAAGCGCATCAACGATTCCCTCGGCCACAGCGCGGGGGACGAGGTGCTGGTAGAAGTTTCGCGACGGTTGAAGGCGGAGCTGCGCGCGGAGGACACGGCCTGCCGCCTGGGTGGTGACGAGTTCGTGATCCTGCTCACGGAACTCGACGGCACGGTGGAGCGAGGGGTGCAGACCACGCATCACATCGCGGAGCGCATTCGAGGCGCCGTTACCCGGCCGGTCACGGTCCAGGGCATGCAGCTGCACCTGAGCACGAGCATGGGCGCGAGCCTGCTGCCGTCGGACAGCGACGACATCGAGGATCTGCTGCGCCATGCGGATACGGCCATGTACCGGGCCAAGGACGAGGGCCGTAACACGATTCGCTTCTTCGTCCGCGACATGCAGGAAGCGATCGAGGCCCGCATGTCCCTGGAGCAGGCCCTGCGCGAGGCGCTGGACCAGGGCGAGCTCGAGCTGTACCTGCAGCCCCAGTGCGATGCGCGGGGCGGCATCTTCGGCGCCGAGGCGCTGCTTCGCTGGTACCGTGACGGCCGCTGGGTGCCCCCCGCGGAGTTCATCCCTGTGGCCGAGGAATCGGGGCTGATCTACCGCCTCGGCGATTGGGTAGTGGACGAGGCCTGTCGCCTGCTGGCGGAATTCCGGACCCTGCCCGGTTGCGAGACGCTCATCCTCGCCGTGAACGTGAGTGCCCGGCAGTTTACCCGGGCCGGCTTCGCCGACACCGTGCTCGCAGCCCTCGAGCGGCACGGGGTGCCCGCCGCCCGGCTGGAACTCGAGGTCACGGAAAGCCTGCTCATCGACGAACTGCGCACCACGCTGGAGTGCATGGAGCGGCTGCAAGGGCAGGGGCTGCGCTTTACCATCGATGATTTCGGCACCGGCTATTCCTCCCTGCGCTACCTGCAGACCCTCGCCGTCGATTCACTCAAGATCGATCAGTCCTTCGTGCGCGGCGTCATCGACAGCCACGGCGATGCGAGCATCGTGCGCGCCACGCTCTCCATGGCGCAGGCCCTGAAGCTCACGGTGCTGGCGGAAGGCGTGGAAAGCGCCGAGATCCGGGAGTTCCTGGTCCTGCACGGCTGCCAGCGCTTCCAGGGCTACTTCTTCGGCCGCCCGGTCCCGGTACCGGCCTTCCGCGAACGGCTGCTCTCCGGCGAGCTGTCACTGCCGCCCTAGCCATTGGTCTTGCCGGGGAACGATGCTAGTGTCCCCGCTGATCAGACCCCGGGGAACCGCCATGAAGCTCCGCCTTGCCCTTGCCGCGCTCGTCGTCCTCTTCTGCCCCCTGCTCGGCGCCGAGCCCCTGCGCGTCGGCCTCTCCCCGGACTATCCACCGCTCGCCTATGAAAGCGGGGACCGCATCGTTGGCCTCGAGGCAGACAACGCCCGCGCCGTGGGCGAGATCCTCTCCCGCGAGGTGACGCTGGTGCCCCTCCCCTTCGATGGGCTGATCCCGGCGCTGCTTGCCGGAGACATCGACGTGATCATGTCCGGCCTCAGCGTTACCGCGGAGCGAAGCCGCCGCGTCCGCTTCAGCGAGCCCTACCTCCGGGTCGGCCAGATGGCGATCCTGCACCGGGACAAGGTGCTGCGCTTCGGCCAGCCCTGGGCCATCTACCAGCCCGGGGTGCGCGTGGGCGTGGAACCCGGTACCACCGGCGCTGCCTTCGCCGAGCGCGACCTCCCCGATGCCCGGGTGTCTTTCTTCCCGGATCCCGACAGCGCCTTCGACGCCCTGCGCGAGGACCGCATCGACCTCTATATCCACGACGCACCCACGAGCTGGCGCCTCGCCACCAGCAGCGAGAACGACGACATGATCAGCCTGTACCGACCGCTGACGGAGGAACAGCTCGCCTGGGCCGTCGCACCCGGGAACGCCGACCTCCTCGACGATCTCGACCGGGCCCTGTCCCTGATGCGCGGGGCCGGAACCCTTGCCTATATCATCAACCGCTGGATCCCTGTCGAGGTCACCGTGCAGTGAAGGCCAAACACTCGGGACGCGCGGGCCCCTGCGCCTTTTTCGATGCTCTTGCCGGGGAGGCCCCGGGCGCGGCGTCCTGACGTTGTCCCGGGGGCCGGTACCCTAGGCGAGCTCGCAGGACACGCCCGCCTGGCGGCACGCGGCGACGACGGTGTTGCGCAACAGGCAGGCAATGGTCATCGGCCCGACCCCGCCGGGCACGGGGGTGATGGCCCCGGCGACTTCCCGCGCCTCGGCGAAGGCCACGTCGCCGACCAGCCGCGCCTTTTCTCCGTCCCCGGGAAGCCGGTTGATACCGACGTCGATGACCACGGCGCCCGGCTTCAGCCAGTCGCCGCGCACCATTTCCGGCCGGCCCACGGCGGCGATGACGATATCCGCGTGGCGGCAAAGCGCGGGCAGATCCCGCGTTCGCGAATGGGCAATGGTCACCGTACAGCTCTCCTGGAGCAGCAGCTGCGCCATGGGCTTGCCGACGATATTGCTGCGGCCGATCACCAGCGCATCCTGGCCGGAGAGATCATTGTCGAACTGCTCGCGAAGCAGGAGCAGGCAACCGACCGGCGTACAGGGCGCGAGGGCGTCGGGGTCGCCATTGGCAAGAGCGCCCGTGTTCAGCGGGTGGAAGCCGTCCACATCCTTCGCCGGGTCGATGGCGCGGATCACGCGCTGCTCGTCGATCTGCGGCGGCAGCGGCAGCTGCACCAGGATGCCGTGCACCGTCGGGTCGGTGTTGAGCTCCGCCACCAGCGCCAGCAGTTCCGCCTCGCCCGTATCCCCGGCCAGCCGGTGCGTGTGACTGAGCATCCCGGCTTCCACGGTCTGCCGGCCCTTGTTGCGGACATAGACCTGGCTGGCCGGGTCTTCGCCCACCAGCACCACCGCGAGGCCGGGCTGGAGATCGTGGGCCTCACGCAGCCGGGCCACTTCCCTGGCGACCTGCTCGCGAAGGGCGGCGGCGGCCGCCTTGCCGTCAATGATTGCCGCGGTCATGGCTCCTCCCTGTAGGCATGTGCGCGTAAGCGCATGGGCAGCGGGGTGCGTATGCTAGCAGCAGTCGGCGCTCGCCGCATCGCACCAGTCGCGGAGATAGACCGCGAGGGATCGGCAAGCCAGCACCAGCATGGCGTCGGCCTCGGGCACGAGGAGCACCGGCACGCCGGCGAAGCGGGTAGCCGCGCACTGCCCTGGCGCCAGCGCACCGAGGTCGAGGGTCGTCCCCCGGGCGAGGACCCGCTCCCGTGCCGGGCCCGTGAGCCGCAGCACCACCTGGCCGTCCGTGGCGGGCGTCACGGCCGCGGTGCACGCGGCGAGCGCCTTCTCCAGGGTCTCCGCGAGCGATGCTGATTCACCGGCCGCGGCGATGAACAGCCAGTGCCCCGGTGCACGGCCCGCCACCCGGTAACCCTCTCCCGCCACAACACAGCCGGTGGCCGGCAGGGCCCGGCCGAGGGCCGCTGCGGCGCGGCTCCCGGCGTCCCGGTCCCAGGCCAGCAGTTGCAGGCGAAGCAGCGCCAGGTCCTCTGCCGCCACGAGACGAAAGCCCTCGCGGGCGACGGCACCACCGCGCAGCGGGTCCTGCCAGGCCAGTTCAGTCATGCAGGCGCGCTCCTTCCGGGTCATAGAACGTCGGGGCGACCAGCCGGACGGGCGTGGTCTCCCCGGCGTACCACGCCTTCAACACCTCGCCCCGGCGCGCCCGGGCCCCGGCAACCAGGCCGAGCGCCACCGTGCGGCCCAGGGTCGGGCTGTAGCAGGCCGAGGTGACATAGCCGGCGGAGGCGCCGCCGTCCGGGGTCAGCACGTGGGCCCCGTCCACGAGGCGGGCGGCCGGGTCCAGCGGCTCGAGGCCGGTGAACTGGCGCCGCTCCGGGTCGCGGCCGACGGCCAGCTCCAGGGAGCGGCGCCCGATGAAGTCCGTGTCCTGGCGCTCGATGGCCCGCGCCCAGCCGAGATCCTGGGGCATGGTCGTCCCGTCCGTATCGGTGCCCACGTGCAGGTAGCCCTTCTCGGTGCGCAGCACCATGAGCGCCTCCAGGCCGATGGGCAGCAGCCCGTGGTCGCGGCCCGCCGCCAGCAGCATGTCCCACGCGGCGCGCCCGTAGCCCGCGGGCACGCTGAGCTCGAAGGACACTTCCCCGGTAAAGCTCGCCCGCAGCACCCGGCAGGGTACGCCGGCGAAGTAGCCCGTGCGGAACTGCATGTGGGGGAAGACCTCGGGATCGAGGTCGAGGTCCGTCGGCACCGTGTTCAGCACGGCCCGGGCCGCGGGGCCGCTCAGCATGACCGTCGCCCAGGCCGTGGTTTCATCGGTCACGATCACTTCGCGCCCCCGCCACTCGCACTGCAGCCACTCCTCGAGGTGCTCGTACACGGCGCCGGCACCGCCCGAGGTGGGGTGCAGGAGGAAGTCGTCCTCGGCGAGACAGACCACGACGCCGTCGTCCAGGACGATACCCGCCTCGCTGAGCATGACCCCGTAGCGGGCGCAACCGGGCCGCAGGGTCAGCAGGTTGTTCACGTAGCAGCGGTTCAGGAACGCGCGCGCCTCGGGACCGCGAACCCGGAGCTTGCCCAGCGGCGAGTAGTCGAGGAGCCCCGCCGCCTCGCGCACGGCGCGCACCTCGCGGGTGACCGCCTCCGCCTCGCGCTCGCCGTGACGGGGGTAGCACGCCGGGCGCTGCCAGGCGCCGTAGTCCTCGATGGCCGCCCCCAGGGCGAGGTGCGACTCGTGCGCCGGCAGGCGCCGGAAGGGCTGGTACAGCGCCCCCGTTTCCACCCCCCCGAAGGCGCCCAGCGTCGCCGGGTGGTAGGGCGGCCGGAAGCGGGTGGTCCCGACCTCGGGCACGGGGCGCGCCGAGAGTTCGGCGAGCAGCCCGAGTGCATTGACGTTGCTGGTCTTGCCCTGGTCGATGGCCATGCCGGCCGTGGTGTAGCGCTTGAGATGCTCCACGGAGCGGTAATTCTCGCGCACCGCCAGTTCGATATCCGCGGCGGTCACGTCGTACTGGAAATCCACCCACTGCCGGCTGCTCGCCACCCCCGGCGTGACCCAGAGGGGCTCGGTGTTGAGCGTCTCGCCGAAGTCCCCGGCGGCGCGGCCAACCACCGTCACGGCCTGCGCACAGCCGGAAGGCACGAAACAGTTGTCCCCTTCGCGCCAGTGCAACCGCCCCCCGGCCTGGGAATACAGGTGCACCGTGGGCGTCCAGCCACCGGCCAGGGCCAGCACATCGCAGGACAGGTGCTTGCGGGACGCCAGCAGGCCGCGGCCGTCCGGGGCCAGCGCCCGCAGCGTGATGCCGTCCAGGGCCGGGGCGCCGCGGGTCTCGACCACCGCATGACCGAGATGCTGCACGATGCCCGCGCGGGCGGCCGCCTCGCGCAGCCTGTCATCGACCTCGCGGCGAACATCGACGATATGGGCCACCGGCACACCGTGGCCCGCGAGTGCCAGGGCGCGGCGCCAGGCGCTGTCGTTGTTGCTGTAGATGGCGAGCTCTTCCCCGGGCACGACCCCGTAGCGCAGCGCGTACTCACAGAGGGCCGAGGCCAGCATGATGCCCGGCCGGTCGTTGTCCGGGAACACCAGCGGCCGCTCCAGAGCGCCCGTGGCGAGGATGACCCGCCCCGCAAACAGGCGCCAGAAGCGCTGCCGGGGCCGTGTGGCCGGCGCCGCCGGGCCGAGGTGGTCCGTGCAGCGCTCCAGGGCCGCGAGCACGTTGTGATCATAGTAGCCGTTCACGGTGGTGCGCGTGAGCAGGGTGACATTGTCGCGACCGGCCAGCGTCGCCAGGGCCTCGTCGAGCCAGGCCCGGTCCGCCGGGTCCGGGCTGGCCAGTAGCCGGCCGCCGGGGAACTCCTGCCCGTCGATGAGCAGCACGCGGTCTTCACCACTGGCGCTGACCTCCAGGGCCGCGCGCAGGCCCGAGCGGCCCGCGCCCACGACCACGACCTCGGCGTGGGCGTTCTCCTTCACGTACCACTGGGGATCCGGCGCCGTCGGCGCCCGGCCGAGGCCCGCAGCGCGGCGCACCAGCGGCTCCCAGAAGTGCCAGCTCGGCCACTGGAAGGTCTTGTAGTAGAAGGCCGCCGGCAACAGCGGGCGAAGCCGGTCTAGGAAGCCCCAGAGATCCCGGCGAACCGTGGGCCACGCATTCTGCCCGCTGGCGGCCAGCCCCGGGTACAGGGGCACCAGCGTCGCCCGGGCGTTGGGCTCCGAGCGCCCGCCCTCGCCCAGCTGCACGAAGGCGCCGGTCTCTTCCGCGCCCGCGGCGAAGATGCCCCGCGGCCGGTGGAATTTGAAGCTGCGCCCGACCACGTCCACGCCATTGGCGAGGAGCGCCGAAGCGAGGGTGTCGCCGGCATAGCCCGTGTAGCGGCGGCCGTCGAAGGTGAACTCGATCGGCGCTGACAGGTCGACGCGGGCGTGGGGCAGGCGCTGGATCGTCGGCTTCACGCGCGCCCCTCCCCGTCCAGCGCCGGCTTCTCGGCCCCCATGGGGTAGACGGCGAGGATCTCGTGGCTAACGAGATCCCGGGCCACGTTGAACCACTGGCCGCAACCGTAGCGGTGATGCCAGCGCTCGTAGTGCACGCCCTTCGGGTTCTCGCGCAGGTACAGGTAGGCCGACCAGGTCGCGTCGTCCACCGCTCCCGGCTCCGCCGGCCGCGCGATGTGGGACTCGCCGCCGCAGCGGAACTCGTCCTCGCTGCGCAGGCCGCAGCAGGGGCACTCGATGCGCATCATGCCGGTTGCTTCCTCACTGCCCGCTCTTCCTCCCTGTGCCGTCAGTGCGCGACGCCGGACGCGGCGCCCTCGTCGATGAGCCGCCCGCTCACGAAGCGGTCGAGGCCGAAGGGCTCGATCAGCTCGTGGGGCCGGTCCTCGGCCATGGTGAAGGCCAGGGTCTCCCCCCCCGCGGGGATGGCCTTGTAGCCACCGGTGCCCCAGCCGGTGCTGAGATAGAGCCCCGTGACCGGGGTCTTGCCGATGATGGGGCTGGTGTCGGGGGAGATGTCGACGATGCCCGCCCACTGGCGCATGAGCTTCATGCGCGACAGGCTCGGGTACAGCTCCACCACGGCACCGAGTACCGCCTCGGTGCCGCGCAAGGAGCCGCGCTGGCCGTAGGACGGGTACAGATCCGTGCCGCCGCCGATGACAAACTCGCCGCGATCCGACTGGGACAGGTAGCAGTGCACCGCCGGCGAAATGACGATGTGCTCGAAGCAGGGCTTCACCGGCTCCGTGACCATGGCCTGCAGGGCCTGGCTCTCGATAGGCAGACGCAGGCCGGCCATGGCCGCCAGACCGGAGCTGTGCCCGGCCACGGCGAGGGCGACCTTGTCGGTGCGAACGGTGCCCTGCGAGGTCCTCAGGCCGCACACGGCGCCGCCCGCGATGTCGATCCCCGTGACCTCGCAGTGCTGGATGATATCGACCCCGAGCGCATCCGCCGCCCGCGCGTAGCCCCACGCCACCGCGTCGTGGCGGGAGATCGCGCCGCGCTTCTGCATGAAGGCGCCGTAAACCGGGTACCGGGCCCGGCGGCTCATGTTGAGCAGCGGCACCCGCGCGGCCACCTGGTCCCGGGTCAGCAATTCCGCGTCGACCGGCTGCAGCTGCATCGCGGTGACCCAGCGGCGATAGGTCTCGAGCTCGTGGCGGCTCGAGGCCAGGCCGATGATGCCCTGCTGGCTGAGCATGATGTTGAAATTGAGCTCGCGGCCGAGGCCCTCGTAGAGGCGCAGCGAATGATCGAAGAAGCGCGTGCTCTCCGGGTAGAAATAGTTCGAGCGGCTGACCGCAGTGTTGCGCCCGGTATTGCCGCCGCCGAGCCAGCCCTTCTCGAGCACAGCGATATGGGTCATACCGTGCTGCTTCGCGAGATAGTAGGCCGTGGCGAGCCCGTGCCCGCCGCCACCGACGATCACCGCATCATAGCTGCTCTTCAGCGCCGGGTTGCGCCAGGCCTCGGGCCAGTTCCGGTGGCCATTGAGCGCCCCCCGAAGCAGGGACAATGCCGAGTAGCGCTTCATCTAGAGAATGACCGTACGCTGCCCGTTGAGGATCACCCGCTGCTCGCAGTGCAGCCGTACCGCCTGCGCAAGGGCCGTGGCCTCGATATCGTGGCCGTAGTGCACCATCTGCTGTACCGACACCTGGTGGTCGATGGGCCGGACCTCCTGCACGATGATCGGCCCTTCGTCGAGGTCCGGCGTGACGTAATGGGCCGTCGCGCCGATCACCTTGACCCCGCGCTCATAGGCCTGGTGGTAAGGCTTGGCGCCCTTGAAGCCCGGCAGGAAGGAGTGGTGGATGTTGATCGCCCTGCCCTCGACGCGGCGGCAGAGATCATCGGACAGTATCTGCATATAGCGCGCCAGGACCAGCAGTTCGACCCGCTCCGCCTCCATGAGCGCGTACAGCGCGGCTTCCTGCTCGGGCTTGTTCTCCGCGGTGACCGGCAGGTGATGGTAGGGCAGGCCGTGGAACTCCGCCAGGCGCCGGCACTCCTCGTGGTTGCTGACCACGGCGACGATGTCTGCCGGCAGGGCGCCGGCCTTCCACTTGGTCAACAGGGCGCTCAGGCAGTGGTCGTAGCGGGACACCGCCACCAGCACCCGGGGCCGCTCGCACACCGGCCGCAGCGTGTAGTCCATGGCCATGTCGGCCGCGAGCGTTTCGAGGCGGCTCGCCAGCTCGGCGTAGGGCACGGTCATGGCCCGGTCATCGAACACGCAGCGCAGGAAGAACATCTCCGTGACCGGGTCGCTGTAGTTGGACACCTCGGTGATGTAGGCGCCGCACTCGTACATGAGGCCGGAATAGCGGGCCACGACGCCCAGGCGGTCCGGGCAGCGGAAGGAGAGGACATAGGCCCGGGGCGGGCTTTCCTTATTGGCGTCGGCCATGGCGGGTCGGGCTCCGGTTCGGGGGCCGACCATGATCGCCAACCCCCCTCGCCAGTTCAATAGGAACCGGGGGGGGACTCCTGCTCGTCAAACGGGGGACGCAGCGCGACGGAGGAAAACGGGGCGATGACAGCGTTGCGCCGCCGGGCCGGAGCGGAGACCATTGGCCTCCGCGAAGCTGCTCGAGCGGTCGCCCTGCAGGGGGCTACGGAAACGCCCAGCTTTAACAAACACAATGACAGCCGAAAGGAAACGAGCATGTCCCAGGTAGAGACCCGCGTCGACGGTCACGTCCTCCACATCCATCTCACACGACCGGAAAAGTACAACGCCCTCAGCCTCGAGATGTACCACGCGCTGGCCGAGGCCTATTACCGCCTGGACACCGACCCGGAACTGCGCGTGGCGGTGCTCTCGGCGGAGGGCAGGCACTTCACCGCGGGCGTGGAGCTGGACCAGTGGGCCGGGATTTTCTCCTCCGGCGAGGGTTTCCCCGTGCGCGAGGGCGAGGTGGACCCGCTCGGCACCGCGGGGGACCTGCATCGCAAGCCCGTGGTGATCGCGGTGCAGGGCTACTGCTTCACCTGGGGAGTGGAGGCCTTGCTGAACACCGAGATCCGGGTCGCCGCCAGCGATACGCAGTTCCAGATGCTCGAGGTACAGCGGGGGTTGTACCCCTGCGGCGGCGCGACCATGCGCCTGCCCCGGGAAATCGGCTGGGGCAACGCCCAGCGGGTACTGCTTACCGGTGACCGCTGGAGTGCGGAAGACGCCCTGCGCTGGGGTATGGTGCAGGAACTCACCGAGCCCGGCGAACAGATTGACCGGGCCCTGGCGCTGGCCCGCAGCGTCGCCGACGCCGCCCCGCTCGCGGTTCAGGCCTGCCTGCGGGCCACGCGCTTCAGCCAGGAGAACGACCGCGAGACCAGCGTCGCCCAGTTCCTCCGCGACCTCGTCCCGGTCATGGCCAGCGAGGACGCGGCCGAAGGGGTGCAGTCCTTCATAGAGCGGCGCAAGGCGGTCTTCAAGGGGCGCTGAGGCGTGCCGGACACCACCCTGGACCTGGCGGCGATCGGCGCCCTCGCCGAGGAGGTTCTCGCGGCCAACGGCTGCAATGCCGCCAACGCGGCCGCGGTCGCACGCACCGTCACCGCCGCCGAGCGGGACGGGGCGCGCTCCCACGGGCTCTTCCGCATTCCCGGTTATGTCGCCGCCCTGCGCAACGGGCGCGTGCGGGGCGACGCGGACCCGACTGTCCGGGAGGTCACGCCGGCCTTCCTGCGCGTGGACGGCGCCGGCGGCTTCGCGCCGCTGGCGCTCGAGCGCGGCCTTCCCGCGCTGGCGGCCGCGGCGAAAAAGCTCGGCGTCGCCGCCATGACCATCAACGACTGCTATCACTTCGCCGCGCTGTGGCCGGAGACCGAGGCACTGGCCGGCAAGGCCCTGGCCGGCATCGCCTGCGTCAACTATGCCGCCGTCGTGGCGCCGCACGGCGGCAGCGAGGCGATCTTCGGGACCAACCCCCTCGCCTTCGCGTGGCCGCGTCCCGGCGCGGAACCGGTGGTCGCCGACATGGCCACGGCGGCCATGGCCCAGGGGGAGCTCCAGCTCGCCGCCGGGGCCGGGCACCAGGTACCGGAGGGCACCGGCGTGGATGCCGCCGGGCAGCCCACCGCGGACCCGGCGGCGATCCTCGCCGGCACGCAGCTCCCCTTCGGCGGTCACAAGGGCTCGGCCATCGCCCTGCTGGTGGAGCTGCTCGCGGCGGCGGCCACGGGGGATGCCTTCAGCTACGAGGTCGCCGGCGACTCGGCCGATGGCGGACCGACCCGGGGCGGCGAGTTCCTCCTCGCCGTCGATCCGGCGGTCCTCGCCGGTGCCGATGCGGGCGAGCGCACCGAGGCCTTCTTCCGCCGCTTCGAGGCGATCCCCGGCGCACGGCTCCCCGGCGCGCGGCGCCACGGTCTGCGCCGGGCGCCCGGCCCGCGCGCCGTGGACAGCGCGCTGCTGGCGAGGATCCGCGCCCTGGCCGGTCCCTCAGGCCACTAGCGGGGACTCTGCGGCAGGTTCTCTGTGAGAAAACGCGCGAGATTGCCGCCCATGACCTTGCGGATCGTGGCCTCGTCCAGGCCTTCACGGAGCATAGCGTCGGTCAGCACCGCGACTTCGGCGCTATCGAAGGGCACCGTCGTCGCGCCGTCGAAATCGGAGCCCAGCGCCACATGGTCCGCGCCGACCAGCTCGATGCCGTAGCGCAGGGCGGCCACGATCCCGGCCGGCGACACATCGCAGACCGCCGCATCCCAGAAGCCGACCCCGATGAGCCCGCCGCGGCGCGCGATATCCTGCATTAGCCCGTCTTCGATGTTCCGCGGCGTATCGCAGGCGCCGCGGAACCCCGTGTGGCTGACCACCACCGGCCGCGATGTCAGCGCGAGCACGTCGCGCACGCTCTCCGGCGAGGAATGCGCCACGTCGATGATCATGCCCCGGGCATCGAGCCGCTCGACGACCGCACGGCCGAAGTCCGTGAGCCCGTGGCTGCCGGTGCCGTGAAGCGAGCCGCCGAGGGCATTGTCGAAGAAGTGGTGCAGGCCGACCATGCGGTAGCCCGCGTCGTAGAGCCGGTCGACATTGGCGAGGTCGCCGTCGAGGGCGTGGGCGCCCTCGATGCCGAGCACGGCACCGACCGTCTGCGCACCCGCCGCCCGGGCGGCGAGCAGCCGCGGCACGTCGCCGCCATGGCGCAGGAGCAGGAGGCTCTCCGGCTCGGCCTCGGCAAAGCGACGCAGCTTGCCCGCCTGGTAGAGCGCCCGCTCGGCGAGGCTGTCCCAGGTGCGCGACGACCAGCGCTGGGCCAGCGCCAGCAGGGTGATGTTGTCGCGGGCGTCACTGGCGTTCTCCTCGTAGTTCATGCCGGCGGGCGTCTTGGTCACCGCCGTGAACACCTGCAGGGCGACATTGCCCTCGCGCAGCCGCGGCAGGTCCACGTGGCCGCGGTCGGCGCGGCGCGTAAGGTCGCGCCGCCAGAGCAGGCTGTCGGCGTGCAGGTCGCCGACCACGAGGTCCGCGTGCAGGGCCGCCGCTTCGGGCGATACCGTCACCGGCTCGTGGGGCAGGACCCGGTTCATGCGCTCCTCGGCCATCCGCGGCGCCAGGGCAAAGAACAGGCCAACGGCCACGACGACAAGAACGAGGATGATCCGGGAGGCTTTCATCGAGGGCTATCCATGAGCGTCGGGGCCGCCGTGAGCTGCAGGGTGAACTCATCGGCATCAAGGTGCCCGGGGAAGCGCTCGCGGTAGGCCTCGAGCGCCGCGCCGTCGAGGGTCACGGTCTCGCAGCCGGGCCGGTCGCGCAGGTCCGCCAGGTAGTCGCCGCGCGCGTCGATGGCGACGCTGTCACCGGCGTAGTCGAGACCGTTCGCATCGCTGCCGATACGGTTCACCCCGACCACGCAGGCGAGGTTCTCGATGGCCCGGGCCGGCAGCAGCGCGCGCCAGTGGGCACCGCGCACCGCCGGCCAGTTGGCCACGTAAAGGAGGAGGTCATAGTCGCCGCGGTTGCGGCTGAACACCGGGAAACGCAGGTCGTAGCAGACCTCCAGCTTGATGCGCCAGCCGCGCCACTCGACGATGACCCGCTTCGCGCCGGGGGCGTAGCGCTTGTGCTCCCCGCCCATGCGGAACAGGTGGCGCTTGTCGTAGTGGATGACGCCCTCCGGGGTGGCGAACAGCATGCGGTTATAGACCGCATCGTTCTCGCGCACGGCGATGCTGCCCGTGAGCGCACAGTCGCGCAGTTGCGCCAGCTCCCGCAACCAGTGCTCCGTGGGGCCTCCGGGCTCCTCGGCGTTGGCCACCGCGTTCATCGAGAAGCCGGTGGTGAACATCTCCGGCAGGACGATGAGATCGCTGTCGCCGGGGACCGTCTCGAGCAGCTCGCCGAACTGGCGCCGGTTGTCCGCCGGTGCCTCCCAGGCGAGCTCGCACTGGACCAGGGTGACCTTCAGATCGCGCATAACCGTCTCGCAGCCTCCTCCAGCACATCGTCGGACTTGGCGAAGCAGAAACGCAGCAGTGTCTGCCCCGCCGGGGGCGCCTGCTGGAACACGGACACGGGCACGGAGGCTACGCCGTGCTCCCGCGTCCAGCGTTCGCAGAGCACGGTGTCAGGCTCGTCGCTCACCGCGCCGTAGTCAAGGAGCTGGAAATAGGCCCCGGCGGCGGGCCGGAAGCGGAAGCGGGAACCGGAAAGCGCGGAGAGGAACCGGTCCCGGCGTGCCTGGTAGGCCGCGGCCAGCGTGCCCGGGTACTCCGGCTGAGCCTCGAGGAACGCTGCCACCGCGTGCTGCACCGGGGTCACCGCGACGAAGGCGACAAACTGGTGCACCTTGCGCAGTTCCGCCGTGAGCGCCGGCGGTGCGACGCAGTAACCGGTCTTCCAGCCGGTGACGCTGAAGGTCTTGCCGAAGGAATAGTGCGCGAAGCTGCGCTCGCGCAGTCCCGGATGCTGCAGCACGCTGTGGTGGGCGGCGCCGTCGAACACCAGGTGCTCGTAAACCTCGTCGCTGCATACGAGGAACCCGTGCCGCTCGGCGAGGGACGCCAGCGCGTCGAGATCCTCCCGGCTCACGGTGCTGCCGCAGGGATTGTGCGGCGTATTCAGCATCAGCAGGCGCGTGCGCGCTGTGATGGCGTCCCGCACCCGATCCCAGTCGATGGCGAAGGCACCCGGCGTCAGCGGCACGTGAACGGTGCGGCCACCGGCGAGGGTGACGGCCGGCTCGTAGCTGTCGTAGGCGGGGTCGAGCACGATCACCTCGTCCCCGGGGCGGACCACTGCGGTGATCGCGCAGTAGAGCCCTTCCGTGGCACCGGGCACGATCGTGAGCTCATGTTCCGGATCCACCGTCACGCCGCGGTAGCGCTGCAACTGGTCAGCCAGGAGCTCGCGGAGGCGTGGCAGCCCTGCGAGGGGCGGGTACTGATTGTGGCCGGCCCGGGCCGCCTCGCCGAGCGCGTCCACCAGCGCTGCAGGGGGGGCGAAATCCGGAAAGCCCTGGGACAGGTTGATGGCGCCGCACTCCTGCGCCAGCGCCGTCATGGTGCTGAAGATCGTGGTGCCCACCCGCGGCAGCTTGCTGTCGACGCGCTCGATTCCGGCCATGGCTCCCCCGCCCTGCAACTGGCCTGGGAGTATACAAGGCCGTAGCATGCGCACTCCAAGCGCACCCCGGAGGATCTCATGGCACGACGCCTTTTCATCGCCCTGGCCTGCCTGCTGGCCACCGCCCCGGCAATGGCCGCGAGCGACGGCTACGACTACCACGCCGGCAACCGGCAGCTCATCCGCAACGGCGTACAGGCCGTGCTCACCTGCAATGGCCTATTTACCTCCCGGCGCACGCTCGAACAGGTGTTCGACCAGGAGCTCGCCTACCTCGAAAGCCGCGTGCTCGGGGACGCGACGGGCGGCCCCTACGCGGTCGACCGGGCACGGCGGGCGGTCACCGTGGGCGGTGGTGAGCACGGGCCGGCCGTCAGTGCCGCCTTCCGCAGCGGTATCGGCTGCATCGTGATGGAGCCCGGGGCACCCCTGGCGTCGATCGACCAGCTGCCGGCTCTCCCCTCCCCCGACCCGGCGGCGGGCGCCGGCGTGCCCTGGCCCGACGGCGATCTCGTGGAGACGGCACCACTGCCCGAGGCGGTAGACGCCGCGGCCCTCCAGGCCGCTTCGGACTGGGCCTTCGAGCGGCCGACGGCGGAGCAGGACACGGTGAGCCTGCTCGTCGTGCACCGCGGCCGGCTCGTCCACGAGCGTTACGCCCCCGGCTTCGACGCCGCTACGCGCACGCGGACCTGGTCCACCGCCAAGAGCATCGCCGTCACCCTCATGGGCCTGCGCGCCGCCGACGGCAGGCTCGAACTCGACGCGCCGCTCGGCATCGACTGGCTTCCGCCCCTGGCCAGCGACGACACGGACCCGCGCAACGCCATCACCCTGCGCCATCTGCTGCACATGAGCAGCGGGCTCTACCCGGTGGACAGCTTCGGCATGGAATACGCCTCGGGCTCGGGACTCGCCTACTGGGCCGGGGCTAGTTCCGTCGACGGCGCCCGGCGCCGCGGCCTCGTGCGGGAGCCCGGCACCTTCTGGGACTACGAGAACTACGACACGCTGCTGGCCGTCTACGCGCTGAAGCGGACCTTCGCCGACGAGGCCGCCTATCATGCCTACCCGCGCGAGGCGCTCCTGGACCGTATCGGCATGCGCAACACGTTGCTCTCCATGGACCGCTTCGGCGACTTTATCCTGTCGAGCCAGGTCTACACCAACGCCCGCGACCTCGCCCGCTTCGGCCTGCTCTACCTCAACGAGGGTCGCTGGCAAGGGGAGCAGTTGCTGGCGAAGGAGTGGATCGACTTCGTGCGCACGCCGGCGCCCGCTTCCGCGCCGCGCGGCAACGACTACGGCGGCCAATGGTGGCTGGTGCCCGACGACCGCAAGGGCGAGGTGCCGGCCGACGCCTACAGCACGGCCGGCAACCGGGGGCAGTTCGTGCTCGTGGTGCCGTCCCACGACCTGGTGATCGTGCGCCGGGGCCTGGACTACGGGAAACAGGGCTTCGACCGCTGGGCCCTGCTGCGGGAGGTGCTGAAGGCCTTTCCACGGGCACGCTAGAAAGCGCGCTCCCGGGAGGGCCGTTCAGCCATGAAAGGCGGGGTCCCGCTTCCCGTCCGCGGCAGCCATCGCCGGGTAGATCTCGTCGAAGGTGGCGAAGATGGCGTCCAGCGGCAGGTCGTCGAAACTGCCGCGTTCGCGCACGTACTCCATGTGGCGGCGGCCACGCTCGTCGTAGGGATGCATGAGCGCGCCTTCCAGCGCGTCAAACTCGAGGGCTTTCACCCCGAAGCGTTCGCACAGCTCGATGTTGAAAGCGGTGGACAGCTTCACCCAGTGCTCGCCCAGCCAGAGTTCGGCGTAGCCGTGCCAGGCAAAGAGGTCGGTCCCCATGCTTTCGCTCAGCTTCTCACTCGTCAAGTGATTGAGCACGTCGGCAAAACCCAGCCGTGCGGGTATTCCCCGGGCACGGGCGCAGGCGACCAGAAGTACCGACTTCGGCACGCACCAGTTGGCGTCACACCCCGCCACGGCGCTGGCGCGATAGGCGGCGGGATCCCGGGAGACCCGGTAGGGGTCGTAGCGGATGCCGTCGCGCACGGCGTAGAACAGGCGCTCTGCGACGGCGACGGGATCGCTTGCCGCGCCGCCGACGGCCTGCGAGGCCCAGGCCTGCACGGCATCACTGTCGCTGTCGATGAACCAGGTCGGCTCGAGGGACTGGGGACCAGGGGCCATGGCTGTCTCCGTCTGCGGCTCCCGCCAAGGGTACCGCGTGGCGGGGGCGGGCGCGAGGGCCCCCAGCCCCCAACCCCCCCCCCCCCCCCCCCCCCCCCCGGTGGGGCC